>JAGPAO010000087.1 GCA_018063805.1 Synergistaceae bacterium
GCCCGAGGCTGGTTTTCTTTTTTTTCCATACAGATTCGTCTTTTATTAACGGTTTCATCGACCCTCATCCTGACTGGTATTATAGGGTTTACAGGGATGAACCGCGCTCTTTTAGAGCTGAAAATCCCCGCTGCCTTTGTGTCCCAATTGATGTTCTTAAATCGTTATATGGAGGTATTGGTTGAGGAGAGTCGGAGTATCCAACGGGCGTATGTGCTTCGCTGCCAAAGAATAACGATGGGCAGCTTTGGTCCGTTGATGGGTCAGTTGTTGGTGCGCACCTATTACCGAAGCGAACGCATCGAGCGGGCGATGCTCTGCAGGGAATACACTCCGTATTTCAGCATCAGAGCCGGTGCTTCCCCTGCGCCTTTATCCCCTTTGGATGCTCTCTTTTTAACCGGATGGGGCGTTTTCTTTCTGTCCGTTCGATGCATTCATATACCTCTCCTATCCGGAGAGGTTTTTTTGAGGAGATTCTTATGAGCGGTATCATCGAAACAGTAGATTTGCATTATCGATACCCGGATGGACGCCCCGCACTGGACGGCATTCATTTGACCGTAGCTAAAGGGGAAAAAGTGGCCTTAGTGGGGGCAAACGGATCGGGAAAATCAACGCTGCTTCTCAATCTCATCGGATGTCTGGTGCCGCAAAGCGGTGAAATCCGTGCGTTTGGGCATCGTCTCGATAAATCCTTTCTGCCGGAGATGCGCAGGAAGACGGGTTTTCTTTTTCAAAACCCGGAGGATCAACTCTTTATGCCGACCGTTCGAGAGGACGTGTCCATTGCGCCGATAAATAAGGGGTGGGAACGGGGCCGCATTCATGATTGGGTGGAGGAGTGCATGGCGACAGCCGGAATAGCGCACTTAGCGGATCGCCCCCCGTGGAGGCTCTCCAACGGAGAAAAAAGGCTTGCTGCCATGGCCGGTATTTTAGCGATGCAGCCGGAACTTTTTTTAATGGATGAGCCCACCTCTGATTTGGACCCCAGGGCGCGAAGAAACTTTATTGCCCTTTTACAACGACTGGATCACGCGATGCTGATCGCCACACACGATCTCGATATGGCGCTGGAATGCTGTACGCGCGTCATTGTATTGGATGGAGGGCATATCGTGGGGGAGAGTTCGATTCCCGGCCTGCTTGGTGACGAATCCTTTTTGAAGGAGCACGGTCTGGAACTGCCGCTGTCGCTCTAGGGCATATCGATTTTTTCCGCTCTCATCAACGTTGGCGTTGCGGCTAAAATACCGCGTACATTGGAAAGTTTGAGGATGAATTCAGCCATGCGTTTGGTGTCGCCCTTCAGGACGAGAACTTCCATGCAGTGGTCGTGATCCATATGCACGTGTGTGGTGCACACAATCAGCTCCTCATAATCGTGCTGCAGCGAGGTCAGCGTGTTTAAAATGGCGTTTCCGTGGTGGTTGTAGAGAATCGTCAAAGAGCCGTAGCTCTCCCCCTCCTCCTCTTCCCATCGGCATTCGGCCAGGTGATGGCGTATCAGCTGGCGCAATCCCTCTGAGCGATTGGGGAAATTTTTTTCCTGAATCCACGCATCTAATTGTAAAAGAAGTGCCGTCGGAACGGAGACGCTGAATCGGCTGAGTTCTTCCATTAAAATCCCTCCTGTATGCTTCTTAATACAGCAGTACACACGCTATTATAGCAAAGAGTGCCGACTACTCTGCTATAATTATGCCACGAAGGGAAGGGTCGATGATGTCTAAAGCAAAAATAGCCATTTTACAGATGGATGTGGTGTGGGAACAACCGGAGGCGAATCATGAAAAGCTCCTGGGTTTGTTGGAAAAAATCCCGCAGGATGTCAATCTTTTCGTCCTTCCTGAACTTTGGTCCTCTTGTTACTCTGCCCCTTTCCTTGAAAGTGCTTCTCTAATCAGTCCGCAGCTTCTCGACAGTCTCTGCCAATGGTGCCGCGATCATTTTTGCTGGTCTGTGGCGGGCAGTTTGCCGTGGAAAGAGGAGGAGAAGCTCTTTAATCGAAGCTGGGTGATTACAGATGCCGGAACGACAGCCGGTTTTTACGATAAAATGCATCTCTTTTCCCTCACTCATGAAAACGAATTGATTACCCCCGGGATATCTCCATTGATTTTTGAAATGAACGGTATTACCTGTGCTGTCATCATCTGTTATGATTTGCGCTTTCCGGAACTGGCGCGTGCTCTGACCCTTGCGGGGGTGGAGCTTCTCTTTGTTGTTGCCCAGTGGCCGCAGCGGCGTATTGATGCGTGGAAGATTTTGTTGCAGGCGGCCGCAGTGGAAAACCAACTCTTTGTTGTTGGGTGTAATCGCTGCGGCGTTGCAGATGTTCCCTACGGGGGACAATCCATGGCCGTTTCTCCGTGGGGAGAAATACTCGTTTCTTCGGAAAACACAGAGGCTGTTTTATACGCAGAGCTGGACCTTGCCGAGGTCAAAAAGGCGAGAAAAAGGATGCCGTTCCTAAAAGACCGCCGCCCGGAGCTATACACGCTGATCTCGAGCTGAATCAGAAACATCGCTGAAATTTATGTGGCGGAGAGCTGTTTTTTCGTGGTATCATAAATTCGTGTTTGCGAAAGAAGGTGCATAGAAAGATGTCCGCAGATTACCGTAATCCGGAAAGGATCATCTCTTTTTTGAAGAGCTGGTTACAGGAAAAATTTGAAGGTGCTCATGTAAAAGGCGGTATCGTTGGGTTGAGCGGAGGGCTTGATTCCGCGGCTTTAGCGGCTCTTCTTCGCCATGCATTTGGGGCGGATGGGGTTCTTGCCGTTATCATGCCATGTCACAGCCAGCCGGAGGATGAACAGGATGCGCGTTTGATTGCAAGAACGTTGGATATACGCACCCTGAAGGTAGATTTGACCTCCGCATATGATGCTTTGCGCTCGGAAGTTGAGATTGCTGTCGGGGGGCTTTTTCCCTTACCTGCGGCGAATATAAAACCTCGATTGCGGATGACAACGTTGTATTCCATTGCCCAACAACAAAATTACCTTGTCTGCGGAGCGAGCAATAAGAATGAGCTCTCTTACGGTTATTTCACCAAACACGGAGATTCCGGCGTTGATCTTTTGCCGCTCGGTGATTTATTAAAAGGCGAGGTACGAGCTTTAGCGGAGAGACTGGGTGTGCCGCGGCGGATTATAGAGAAACCCCCTTCCGCCGGACTTTGGGCAGGACAGACGGATGAGGACGAAATGGGTATAACCTATGATAATATGGATCGTTACCTGGCAACCGGAGAGGGGGATCCGTTGTTAAAAAAACGAATGGAAGATGGCTCTATACGGTCAGAGCATAAGCGACACGCGCCGCCCATTGCCTTGATTCCAAGATAGCGTACGAAAAAGAATCTTTTTTTAAAAAATTTATATTTATATATTTGGAAGGTGATTTTTATGTCCGGACATTCAAAGTGGGCTAATATCAAACATCGTAAAGCAGCACAGGACGCAAAAAAGGGTGTTGCTTATCAGAAACTGACAAAAAATGTTATTGCAGCAGCAAAGGCAGGCGGCGGTGACCCGAATAATAATTTCCGTTTAAAAGTAGCTATTGAACGGGCTCGAGCAGGAAATGTCCCCGTTGATAATATTGAAAGAGCGGTAAAAAAAGGAACGGGTGAATTGGGCGGAGCCATGTACGAGGAAATCACGTACGAGGGGTATGGTCCCGGCGGAGTTGCCGTTATGGTTGAGGCCATTACGGACAACCGTAATCGCACGGCGCCGGAGATGAGAACCCTTTTTACGAAGACCGGCGGAGCCATCGGAGAACTGGGATGTGTTGCCTGGAATTTTGAGCGCCGAGGCGTTGTCGAAGTCATCGGTTCCGGAATCGATGCAGACGCACTCCTTAACGTTGCGATAGAATCAGGAGCCGATGATATGGTCACCGACGAGGAGAGCTTCACCATCCTATGTGAACCGTCCTCTCTCTCCGATGTTGGGGAAAGTGTGCGCCAAGCGGGGTATCCGATTGAACGCATGGAAATTGAAATGATCCCCAAGAATACGGTCGATGTCACCTCGAAAACGGATGCTGCCAAATTATTGGCGATGATCGATCGCTTTGAAGAGCATGACGATGTTCAGAATGTCTATGCAAACTTCGAAATACCCGAGGAGATTTTATCCCAACTTGAATGATCGCAGAAACCCCCTCCGCTGTTTGGGTATTGATCCCGGTCTTGGAACGCTTGGTTACGGCATTGTTCGTCAGGATGGAGATCTATTAACAGCGGAGACGTACGGGGTCATAAAAACGCCCCCCGATCTTTCAATTTCTAAAAGATTGTTGATGCTTTATGAACAGCTTCAAGAGCGTGTCTCGCAGAGCATCCCCAATGTTATCGCCGTTGAACAGCTCTATTTCGGAAAAAATGTAACGACGGCGGGGATGGTCTGGCAGGCACGCGGAGTCGTTCTGTTATTTGCAGCACAGTTGGGGTTGCACCCCTATGAACCCAAACCATCAGAGGTAAAGCTCTCCGTCTGCGGTTATGGCAACGCAGAAAAGTGCCAGGTGCAGGGAATGGTGCGGCAGCTCTTGAATTTAAAGGAAATTCCCAAACCGGATGATGCCGCAGATGCTCTGGCGATTGCCATTACGGGTCTTTCTCTTGCGTTGCATCACAGGGGAATAGAGAGGGGGCTTTAAAGGCATGATTCGTTACCTTACCGGTACGGTTATTTCTGTCACAGAAGAATTGCTTTGTCTGGATGTCTCCGGTTTTGGAATGGAGATTTATGCATCGGCCAAGCTATCCCATATGGCTATAGAAGGCGAGACGCTTACCTGCCAGGTCTATCTGCAAATTTCTGAGGCGGGACAAAACCTGTTTGGCTTTGTGGATGACATAGAAAGAGCTCTTTTTTTGGAGCTCATGCAGGTAAAGACGATGGGCGGAAAGCTCTCAATGGCGCTTTTACGCCACTTATCTGCGGAAAGCATCATCAAAGCGATCATGATGCAGGATGCGGGAAGTTTATCCGTCCCCGGAGTCGGCATTAAAAGAGCGGAGCGCATCTGCTTTGAACTAAAAGCAAAGGTGGAAAAAAAGTACTCCGAGTATTTATCCGAGGAAATTGCTCCTATTGCGGCAAAAACCAGCTTGGATTTACTCGTTCAAGACGGTTTGATGGGACTTGGCTTTTCACAAATGGAGGCTTCGCGCGTGATCACTCTGTGCAAAAGAGAGTCACAGACGGAATCTTGGACGGAGGAGTCGCTGATGAAGGCGGCTCTGACACAGTTGCAGAAAAAAAAGGTGTAAGGAATGATGGATTCAGGAGTTCCGGATAAGGCCTTTGAAACGCTTCGGCAGGAGAGAGAGGACGATACCCCGACTCTCCGCCCTCAACAACTGGATGAGTTTATCGGTCAGGAGGCTCTTCGCGGCAAACTGACGATTTTCATGCAGGCCTCTCTTCAAAGGGAGGAACCGCTTGATCACACTCTTTTTTATGGCCCCCCCGGTTTGGGGAAGACGACACTTGCCGGCATTATCGCAAAAGAAATGCAGGGGAACCTGCGGGTTACCTCCGGCCCTGCCCTTGAGCGAGCCGGTGATTTGGCGGCCATTCTCTCGAACATTCAGCAAAATGATGTCCTGTTTATCGATGAAATCCACCGGCTTTCCCCAAATATCGAGGAAATTCTATACCCTGCCATGGAGGATTTCAACTTAGCGATCGTTGTGGGTAAAGGCCCCTTAGCACGAAGCATACGCCTCCAACTGCCGCGGTTCACACTCATTGGTGCCACAACGCGATTGGGGTTGCTGACTTCGCCTTTGCGCGCTCGATTTGGTATTGTAGAGCAATTACATCTCTACACGCCGGAAGAGTTGACACGCATTGTGGTCAGAGGCTCCGAAGTCCTTGGCATTGGGATCTTAGATCATGCGGCGATGGAGATTGGCGTGCGTTCGCGGGGAACCCCTCGCGTTGCCCTTCGTCTCTTGCGCCGCGTTCGCGATGTGGCTGAAGTTCGCAAGGAAAAGCATATCTCCTTAGCTATCGCGTCTGCAGCTTTGGATATGCTTGGTGTGGATTCCCAGGGGCTGGATGAACAGGACCGCAAATTTCTGCGTGCTCTTGTGGAATTATTTGACGGCGGTCCTGTGGGTCTGTCTACGCTTGCCGCCGCACTTAACGAGGACGTCCAAACAATAGAGGATATTTATGAGCCCTACTTAATCCAGAAGGGGTTGCTGGAACGTACTCCCCGAGGAAGAAAAGCCACTCGAAATTCTTACGCTTATTTAGGGCTTGAGCCATCCGTTGCATTCAAACAGTTATTTTTGTTGAACGATGAAGAATGAGTGCATAACGTTAGAGTGATCATGAAAGGAGTTTGTGCCGAATGAAAAATCGTTTATCAAAGCATCGCTTCTATTCCTTTTGCCGGCCTGTTATCCTGTGTCTTCTATTGTTTTCTTTGGCTTTGTTCAGCAAAGAAGCTGTGGCACAGAATCTTGCAGTAGGGATAGATCAGGGTGTTACCTCAGGTACCGTCAAGGGATCAAACATTTCGTTGACGGATGGTTCCGGTCGGATCGTTCAAATTTCAGGAGAGAACAGCGTCTATTTTTCAGGAGGCGGTGTGCAGATTGGGGGGAAGTCGTTTTCTTTGCCGATAAAAATGACCTCCTCAGAAATGATCTCCTGGGCGAAAACACGCTACAGAGGGGTGCTTCGTCTTATCGCAGCACCCACCGGATTTACCGTGGTCAACGATATTGATATAGAGAACTATCTCAGGGGGATTTTGAAGATAGAAATGAACCCCGATTGGCCGCCTGAAGCATTGAAAGCGCAGGCTATTCTTGCTCGTACGTATGCGTTGCGCAATAAAAAACGCCACCAACAACAGGGGTTTGACTTATGCTCCCTGTCTCATTGCCAGAACTATCGCGGAGCCAATGCGGAGACGGATCGCACTGATTTGGCCGTCAATGCGACAAAAGGACAAATTCTCACATGGAATGGCAGCGTCGCAGATGTTTACTACCATTCTGACAGCGGCGGTGCCACCAGCGATATCGTATCTGTATGGGGAAAGAGAACCCCCTACCTGGTTACGCGAACAGAACCTGTTGTTTATACCTCTCCTAATTCTAACTGGACAGCGCGCCTCACGGCATCGCAGATAGAATCGGCTCTTACAAAAATGGGGCAGCCTGTGGGTGCGCTTCGCTCCGTTCAAATTTTGGAAAGAGACGGATCCGGACGCGTGACGCTCTTGGAGATCCAGGGAAGCCTGAGAACACAGCGCGTAAAGGGCCATGCGTTGCGCATGGCATTGGGCAGCAACCTTTTAAAAAGCACTAATTTCAATATTGTCCTCAGTGATTTAGGGAATATTGCTGCAGCACCCGCACCTATTAGCGGCACACGCTCGATCTCCCGCTCGATCTCCTTAAAAACAGACCCTCTTGTCGAGATGACACAACAGGGGATTTTCTCTTCAAAGGAATTGATGGATATGTTGCTGCATCCGGAAAATAGGGATAAATATATGGAAATGGCACAAGCGCGCCTTGGAGGTAAGATGTCCATGCCAATGACGGATGAGCCCTCGGTTCAGGAGAGTATCCCCGTGCCTCAATCTAATGGAACCGGCGGAATTCAAATCGCAGGCAAGGGATGGGGACATGGCGTCGGTCTTTCACAATGGGGGGCAAAAGCGCTTGCGGAGCAGGGATGGAGCTATCAGAGAATTTTAGAGCATTATTTTCCGGGGACGCGAATCACACCATGATGCCTGACTTTTGGAATCTCTCAACGTATAACTATGACCTTCCATCGGCACTGATTGCACAAAACCCGATTGAGCCAAGGGACTGTTCTCGTCTTTTAACATTGAACAGGCAAACGGGGGAATGTGCCCACCATCATTTTTTTGATCTGCCCGATTTTTTGCGGGAAGGAGATCTTCTCGTTCTCAACGATACGCGTGTCTTTCCTGCCAGAATTTTCGGGCATAAAATTCCCAGCGGCCGCAAAGTTGAAATTTTATGCCTTGCACCCGATCCGGATATCTCCAATACATGGCATGCATTGGTAAAACCGGGGAAAAAACTTCCGCCTGGGTGTATGGTTCGCCTTTCGGATGGGAGCGACGTAACGA
>JAGPAO010000088.1 GCA_018063805.1 Synergistaceae bacterium
AGATAAAATGAAGTTTTACAAAACACAATCGCCAATAATGAACATTAACCGATAAGCAGGGGGCATGCCTACCGTGAAAAAGGTCTACGCCGTTGTGTTTTTGATCTTTCTTTTGATCTCTTTGTTGTTGTACTCGTTGTCGGTGATGATTGTCACCTTGCCGAAATCATCTTATATCACGGAGCAATTTGAGGGCACCTTTGGAGAATCGCTGGCACTGATGGTCAATAAAACAATACATGGGAAAGAGCATCCCAAAACTCTGAAGAATAGTCCTACGGACAATAGCTAATTAGCAGAAGGAGCGCCCGTCATGAAAAAGGTCTACGCCGCTGTGTTTTTTCTCTTTCTTTTGATTTCGATGTTGTATTTTTTGTTTTTGTTGATGTTTGTAATCGTACCGAAATTATCTTACATCACTGAGAAATTCAGAGACATCTCCGAAGAATCGCTGACGTTAATGGTTAATCAAATAATATTTGGTAAAGAGCACCCCAAAACGCTGAAGAGTATGTTTAACCTTGCATATGTCTTGGCTGAGAAGGAGGATGCAGGGTCTCGCGCAAAAGCAGCAGTGTTGTACAGAGATATCCTGGAACATCGTAAAAGAGTATATGGCAAAGAGCATGAATATACTCTGGATGTCATGAGCAACCTCGCTTATACCCAGGCGACGAGGGGGGATGCAAAATCCCTTGCCGAATCGGAGGGATTGCGTCGAGAGGTGTTAACAATTGAAAAAAAAGTGCGAGGAGAAAAGAATCTGCGTACTTTGACTAGCATGTGCAGCCTTGCATGGGTATTGGCGCAGAAAGGGGATGCAGAGTCGCTTACCGAAGCGGAAGATCTGTACCGCGAGACGCTGAAACTTCGCAAAAAGATGTTCGGCGAAGAACACCTGGATACTTTGAATAGTATGTACAGCGTTGCCTGGGTGCTGGCAAAGAAGGATGATGCTAAATCAACTGCCGAAGCGGAAACACTGTACAGAGAGGCGATGCTACTTGGCAAAAAGGCGCTTGGAAAAGAACACCCGTATACGATGGATAGCATGTACGCTCTCGCCTTTCTCTTAGAAAAGAAGGGCGATGCGCAGTCGCTTGCCGAAGCGGAAGATCTATCCAGAGAGCTGTTGGAACTTCATCAAAAAGTGCTTGGGAAAAAACACAAAAAGACACTCAAAACCATGAGGCATCTCGCAACAATTTTGCAGCATAAAGGCGATACTGAGTCGCTCCAAGAAGCGGAAGCGCTTAGGGCGGAAATAAAGGCGATCAAAGGATATTAAAAGTAAACAAAATGGCCCTACGGATGACGCCTGATTCGTCGACTGTAGAAGATTCTTCTTCTTACGTTTAAAACGGCGAATGGAACGATACCCTAGGAACGAGCGGCTTTAATGGACACAAACATGAATTTAAGCTATAACAAAATGCACTAATGCACAAATAACCGATCCACAGAGAGGAATGTTCGCCATGCGAAAGGTATCCCCCGTTTTGTTTTTTGTACTTCTTTTCTGTTTGATACTATGTTCCGCGTCCGTTACTGTCGCCGCGTCGCCGGATCAGCGTTCCGTATCCGTAAACATCGCGGCGTCGCCGAATCAGCCGCAAACATCCTTAAACGAGAGTATGAATCTGCTTGATGGTCTGCAAAAACGTGTGGACAGCAGAGTGGATGAGAAATTGCAAAGCGAGTATGCGAAGCTGGAGATCGGGCACAAAGATGTGGATAGATGGCTGACTTATATGGGTATTCTGGTTACTATCTTTGGCATCCTGGTTGCCTATCAAATTTTTACCTTTATTCAAAAGGCCAAAGAAGCGGAAAAATGCTTAGAAGAAATAAAACACGTTAAGGATGAAGTGAATAAAATATCTGGTGAAGTGAATGAAACCAAGGATAAAGTAAATAAGACCTATTCTGAAGTGAATGAAATCTATGGAGACGCGCAAACCCAGAAATTAGAAATGGAGAAAAACGTGTTGGAGCCTATCTTACAAAGGCTTTTTATTAATGCCGGTAGTTTCGTGTATTTGACGAATGATGAATTGAAGCAACTTAGGGAAATCGCGCAGAAGCCTTTTTCCTCGATAGAAATGATCCTAACGGTTTCGGCTTTGCTGAGTGCCCATAATTTAAAATATAATGATTCTCTCGGGTACTTTCATCAGCTTTATAGTCTGTATCCTAATTTTGAGCGGTACGCTTGGTTTTACGCTGCGGCGCTAAACAATTTGGGAGCCTACAACAAAGCTAAATCAGTGCTTGAATCTGCGTTGGAGGTAACGAAGTCGATTGCGACGGATATGTCCAGTTGAACTTGCTTCTGAGCGAAACTTTGATGGAAATGGGCCTATTTGCTTCGGCACTCGAACTTGCGAGAGAAATTTATGAATACTGTGAGGGAAATTGTAAGACAGAAAAAAATATGTATATATTATGCATGAATAACGTTGCGAATGCCTTGACATGTGCAGGAGATAGAGAATCGAAAGAAGAAGCCGAGGGTATCTACAGGAAATCACTAACGCTCAGCCAAGAAGTGTATGGAGAAGAAGACTCGAATACCTGGGTGAACATGAACAACCTAGCAGTCCTCTTGCGAGGTAAGGGTGATGCGGAATCATTGAAAGAAGCGGCGGAACTGTACAAAAATGCGCTGGAACTCAGCGAAAAGGTGCTCGGGAAAAAACACCCCGATACGGCAGCGATCTACAACAATATCGCGACGTTTGAGGCCAGTCAGGGGGATTACGCGAAAGCGATGGAGTGGTACGAAAAAGCCCTGGCTATCCGAGAGACGGTGCTGGGCAAAGAGCACCCATCTACGGCTATGACCTACAACAACATCGCTGTGGTCTATCGTGACCAGGGTGACTACGTAAAGGCAATTGAGTACTGCAAAAAAGCCTTGGAAATCCGCGAAAAAGTGCTGGGTACAAATCACCCCGATACTCTGGATAGCATGTACGGCCTCGCAAAACTTTTAGAGGATAAGGGCGATGCGCAATCGCTTAAAGAAGCGGAAGAACTTTGGCTAAAAATAAAGGATATCAAAAGCAAAACAAAATAGCCTATCACTTACGCCTGATCCTCTCGCTCTAGTGCATTGTCCTTCTCGCATTCAAAACAGCGAGCAGGGCGACGCCGACGTCGGCGAAGATGGCTTCCCACAGTCCGGCTACTCCGATGACCCCCAAGAGCATGAAGACACCCTTTGTCCCCAGAGCCAAAACGATATTTTGCTGCACGATCCGGCGGGTTTTATGGGCAATGGACAGCAGTTCCGCCACCTTTAGCGGCGAATCGTCCAGGATAACGGCATCGGCGACTTCCACTGCTACCTCCGAGCCGAGCCCCCCCATTGCGACTCCGACGCTGGCTGCAGCGAGCACCGGTGCGTCGTTGACACCGTCCCCAACAAAGAGCGTCCCTCCCGGTTCTTGCTCCGTCAGTTCCTCCATAGCGCGGACCTTTTCGTCCGGCAGCAGTTGCGCGCGGTATACGTCCAGCCCGAGCGTCTGCGCAACCTCTTTGGCGATATTATCCCTGTCGCCGGAGAGCATCCCGATGCGTGTTATACCCAGCGCACGCAACCGCAGAACAGCCTCCTTGGCATCCTCGCGGATGATATCGGAGAGCTCGATGTGCCCAAGGTATCGCCCGTTTTCGGCTATATGGACGACCGTAGCGCTACCCTCCACCTCGTGAAAATTTGTAATCCCATTATTTTTCAACAGAGTGCTGTTGCCGGCGAGAAGCACTCCCTTTTCAAGAGGCATGCTAAGCCCCTGCCCCGGAACCTCCGTTATGTGAAGGTTTTCTGTCTGTGGGGGAGTGCCAAAGGCTTTTTGGATGGAGCGCGCAATCGGGTGATTAGATAACCCCTCTGCTAGCGCGGCGGCGTGGATGAGCGATTCACGTGAAACACCCTCCGCGGGAACGGTCTTTGTCACCTCAAAGACCCCGTGTGTCAGCGTCCCTGTCTTGTCAAAAAAGACGCTGCGGACGGTTTTGAGCGCGTCAAAGACGTTTCCTCCTTTGACAAGAATGCCCCTCTTTGAGGCCGCTCCGATCCCTCCGAAGTAGCCGAGGGGAACGGAGATCACGAGCGCACAGGGGCAGGAGATAACCAGCAGCACCAAGGCGCGGTAGCCCCAATCGCGAAGGCTTCCTACTCCCATGAGCGGCGGTACAAAGGCGACCAGTGCGGCGATAGCAACGACGGCGGGCGTGTAAATACGCGCAAAGCGGGTGATAAAGCGCTCCGTTTTTGATTTGCGCGCCACGGCGTTTTCCACCATCTCCAAGATACGCGCGACGCTGGAATCTCGGTAACTGCCGGATGCCTCCACTCGCAGCGTTCCCTCCAGGTTGACCGTTCCTCCGAAGACAGCAGTCCCTGCGTTTGCCGCTACAGGGACGCTTTCCCCCGTCAGCGAAGACGTGTCAATTCTGGATGTGCCGGAGAGAATCACTCCATCGGCAGGGATCTTTTGCCCCGGTTTTACGAGAATGGTATCTCCCTTTTGAACCTCTTCCGGGGCGATCTCCGTTGCCACTCCATTCCGTAATACCGTGGCGGAGGAGGGCTTTTGTGCCAGTAAGCTTTTGATCGATTGGCGTGATTTTTGCGCGGCACGCTCCTGGAATAATTCGCCGATCGAATAAAAAAGCATGACCCCTGCGGCCTCCGCGATATCCCCCAGCCCGATTGCGGTGAGGGAGGCAAAGCCCATGAGGGTAAATTCATTGAAGAAGTCCCCTTTAATGATGGAGGAGAACCCTTTTTTTAAGACGGGAATCCCGCAGGTTAGATAAAGAACAAGGTAAAGTGCCTTTAGTCCGTAGGTAATCGCCGCGTTGTTGATCCATTCGCCGAAGATAAGGCCCAAAATAAAAAGAATGGAGGATACGCCAAGCAGAAGGCGCTCTTTGCGGTAATGCGCTTCGTCCTCCTCTCCGTGGGAGTGCCCGGCGTGTTCGTCCTCTTCTGCCGATTTTATTTCAAGCACTTCAACGTCGGAGTCTGTTTTTTGGAGGAGTGTTTGGATGAACAGGGGATCCAATTTTTCCCCCTCAAGGCGCAGGTGCTTTTTATCCATATCAATAGAGGCGGAAGTGATTCCTTTTTGGTTCAGCAACGCTTCCTCCATCATGGCGGCGCAAGCGGAGCAATCAACATTTTTTATGGTGTAAAGATAAGTCATCGGTCCCACCCTTTCCGGATGCTACCCCCACATCCGCTACAATTCGTTATATAACGAATTGTAGCGGATGTGGGGGATACGTCAAGGGAGAACAGCGCGACTTAAGTGCGGATTTCTGGATTCATTTTTTAACTCTTGCAGGGTGTCCTTTGAAAATACCCCCGAGACATAGCTGCAATAAACGGAGTTGTTTTGCAGCAGCGGCTCTTCCCGAAGTTGAGGGGTATGCTCTGCTGCGGCATCAAAGAGAGGCGTCCCCGGGATGGGGGAGAATTCGGCTAATTTGGGGATTGCCCCAAGGGCGTGCACGAAGGCGATGCTGTTGCGGATCGCCTCTGTGCTTTGCCCCGGAATGCCGATGAGGATGTAGGTTTCCAATTCTCTCTGTTCGTATCCGGCTTCTTTCAGATAAGAGACAGCTTGAGCGTACTCCTCCCATTTCACTTTTCCCGCCCCTGCTTGAACCATCTGCGGGTCGATCCCCTCCAGGCTCAGGCGGATTGTTTTAAAGCCTGTTTGTTTGAGAACGGCAGCGCAGTGCGCGTCAATCTCGCGGACATGAAGGCCGTTAGGCGTGTGGAAGCGCAGGCCGGAGCGCGAGAATAGACTCTCGCAGAGGGGGTAAAAATGATTTTCTTTATCGATCAGCAGGGCATCATCGTAAAAGCTCATGTCCGTAATCCCCAGCCCTTTTTGAAAGGCGAAATCGTGCTCCATCTCCGCAAAAGAGCGCCGTTTAAAGGTGGGATGGAGGATCTTGGACGCGCAGTAATCGCAGGCAAGAGGGCACCCGTGAGAGGTTAAAAACACGCCATAGCGCAGCGACGGATACAAGTCCAAGGCGGGGTGGGAAGCCAAGATGGGGTAGGGCTCCGTCTGCACCGCGTCCACATCCAGTTTGGAGGCGTGTTCGGCGCACAGCTGTGCGTACGTGCCCCCCAAATAGAGGGGGGTGTTGGGGAAGACGTTTCGAATGTGGCGGATGGTCCAGATAAGCCCGGGGTACCAGTAGGTCATTCCCGACGTGAGCAAAATCAAATCGGGGTGCTGTGCCCGCAGGCGGGCTTTAAACGCCTCCTCGCCGATGCCGAAATGATAGTATTTTCGGCTGATCGCTTGGTAGGCGTCCGGTTTCACTATTTCAACACGATTAATCTTAAATCGACCGTAGCTTTTTTCCTCTCCGTGCGCTTCCTCTATGCAGTCGATCAGCTGGACGCGATTGCCCTGATCCCGTAACTGTTGGAGGAGATAGAGCAGGCCGATAGGCTTGGACCACAGGTCAAAGAAAGCAAAATCGTGGATGGGGGGATTGATCGCAAGGATGGATTGATCGTGAAGCCCGGTTAATTCTCTTTGAAGGTTCATGGGCGCACCTCTTTTTATTTTATATATTTGACCTTTTTGAATATACAGTCTATTCTGTGTTGAGGATGTTGAGCAACAAGGGCAAATCGTAAAAGAATCTGTATTTTACCCTTTTTTGAGTCTTTGGTCTTTATTCGCCGGAATGTCGGTGCGCTTGGAGTGTCACGCATGAGGGGAGAGATGGAAGATGAGACAGAAGGATAAGTCGTTGGTGCTTCACATATCTAAGGATGCGGTAAATGCCACCAGTCAAAAAGGAAAGAGTTTCTTCCTTAAGAGAGATAAGGATAACCGAATACAGAGGGGCGTCTTTATCTGCATCGCTGTTGTGATGATCATCAGTTTTTTTGTCGTCTTGTACTTAAAGGTTACCTTGTTCAGGTAAGAAGGCACAAGAGAGCGTTTATTTTCGATTCATCAAAGCCGCGAGTTTCACGAACTCATACCAGAATACAGATACTGCCGCAATGCATATGGCGAATAAGAGTTGTGACAGCGTCAGCGGTGTTAATCGTAGTAGCCCCTGAAGAGGAGAGTACAGGATTAGCAGCAATCCTGCTATGGTTCCTCCGTATGATGCCCACATGACTTTATCGCGTATCAGCAAGGAGATGGATTGTGCGGCAAAATCATAATCCGAGCTGTTAACCTGTACTAAAAATAAATTCGCAAGAACGATGATGGAGAGCCCCATGGTTCGAGCCAGTGCTGCATCTCCGTTATTGTGTTGCAGAATGTAGTAGTAGGTGCCGAAGGATGCGGCAAAAATAACGAGTCCCTGCAGGATGCTTTTGGTTAGGGTTTTTGCTGAGATCAGCTGATCCTGTGGGTTTCTTGGTGGGCGCTCCATGATGTTTCTCTCCGCCGGTTGGCGCTCCAGCACGATGGAACAGGTGGGGTCAATCACGAGCTCCAGAAGCACGACGTGCAGCGGCAACAGCAGCAAATGGTCGGGAACGATTTTTAAAAGCGGGGCGAGCAGTGCGGCAAAAGCGATGGGGATGTGGATGGTGAAGACGTACCCCACTGCTTTTCGAATGTTGTCGTAGATGCGTCTTCCATCCTTAACGGTATCCACAATGGTTGAAAAATTATCGTCCATCAAGATTAAATCGGCGGCCTCTCTTGATACCTCGGAGCCGCGTTTGCCCATGGCAATCCCAATATCCGCGTATTTTAGGGCGGGGGCGTCATTAACGCCATCGCCTGTCATTGCGACAATTTCACCGTTATCCTTAAAGGCTTTTACAATGCGCATTTTATGCTCCGGTATCACGCGGGAAAAAACACTGACTTCCCGCACTTTTTCACGGAGTTCGTCGTCATTCAGGTTATTCAGTTCATCGCCGGTGATAATTTTATCGGAGTTGGGCATGCCGATCTGTTTGGCGATGGAGCTTGCTGTTATTCCGTTATCCCCAGTGATCATCACGACTCGGATACCCGCTTGGGTGCAGCGCCGGATGTCCTCCTTTACGGATGCGCGGGGGGGGTCTTCAAGCC
>JAGPAO010000089.1 GCA_018063805.1 Synergistaceae bacterium
AGGGGGCCAACAGCGCCGATTTTTCAATCATCATGTCAACACAAAGGTGAGCGTCGACAATTTCATCCGGCGTCGGAATTCTCGATGCCTCAGAAACGGGGACAGCGGCTACGGCGTGCCCGGTGGGATGGTAACGCTGGCAGATGGCATCGGCCAGAGAGAACGATGAGAGCGCGCCGAAGTTGCGATTGTAATCAAGCCCGTAGTCGATCGTGTTGCCGAAGATCATGGTTCCAGGTGTTCCCTTTTTATTGGTGGCCTCCATCGTCAGATTAAAGACGATGCGGCTGATCGGATCGCTGAAGAGGTTTCCGTAGCTGAAGGTCATGCTGGCCCCGAGCATGTTTTCGACCAGATGCCGCTCGATCATCGCCCACCCCGTGAGGTTAGCGAGGTCGTGGAACTGATTGCCAAAGCCATCATCGAGGTTGGAGTGGATAATCGTCCCCTCAAATTTCCCCATCAGCGCGAAGGCCTTAAGCGAGGAGATCGTGCGCTCGCGTTCCAACTCCACGCCGGGGTATTCGTAGGTGAAATAATGTGAGACGTTACCTATAGAGGTGACTCCTGCTTCCAAAGCCAACCGGCAGTTTTGAAGTGCGTTGGGCGATCCGATCATGTGGTCGCTCATATGCGGCTGGATGGGGGCGATCTGTCCCACAGCGTTCCATTCTTCCGGCGTTTTGAGGATCAGGCCGGTACCGGCGGGCAATTTGTGGCGATGCTCCTCCGGGACGCCCATAACCCAGTCAAGGATAACGCCCATACGCGTGAGGTAGCTGCCCCGCTTTTTCAGCTCGGCATAGATGTGCTCAATGTTGTGTGCCGTCTCGTCCCATGAGTTCCAACCAAGGTGCGAGTGTTTGGAAATTTTGCCCTCCGCCATGGCTCTTTTTTTGTATTCACCCTCTGTTTTAACCCCATGTTCCTTGAAGAAAAGCGTCGTTCCTATTGTCGTTTCCTTCGCGATTTTATCGACATCGGAAAAAATCTCCTTCATATCCGGCAGGTCTTTGTAATCAAAGCGTTTTTTTATCTCGATTTTCATAAAAGCTCCCCCTTAGGCGTGGTTGATGTCCGTCTTTTTTTCAAAACGCATGCGCATTCTCTTGACGATGATGAGCAACAGTAGCACAAAACCGCCGTAACCGTTTATAACATAAACGTAGTTTAGCAGCTTATTAAACGGAACGTACATGGCGATAAAGTAGCCAAGAGCGGCCAAGAATACCGTAGCGATGAGAAATTTCGGGGTTTTTTCTTGGGCGAAGCGGCTCGAAGCCGTCCAAAGAAGCGGAACCGAGGTGGTGTAAATAGCGGTGATGATGATTACGGCAAAGCCGTTGGCCAGAGGCTCCCAAATTTTTTTCGCCAGGAAAAGGTTGGGGATTTGCATATCCGCAACGTCTTTAATGTTCGCCAGAAGCGCAAAGCCAACGATAACACAGGCGAGTGCATTGAGTACTGCCCCGATGATGATCGCAGGTACAAGTTCCTTCATTCGGTTTTTAGCTCCGAGCGCACCCATGAAGCCGCCGAACCAGAGCAATACAAATCCGCCGTAAGAGGCTCCTGCCATAAACCAATTGCTGCCCGCCTGCAAAACTTTGACCTCGCCTGATTCTATCAATCTGACACCCTCGCTGATATGCGGAAAACCCACGATTGCCGAATAGACTCCGATAAAAAGAGCGATACCCACGATAATGGGTCCCAGCATTCCCAGGATGTTGAGCAAGAAATCTAGCCCTAAAATAACCGTTGCACACGCTAAGATGGCCAAAATCGCGGCTCCAATGTGTATGGGGACGCCGTATTGTTGGTTGAACGTCGCTGCGGCTCCGCCAACCATGACGATGTAGGAGAGGTAGCAGAAAAATACAGAGAAGTAATCAAACCCCGCGCCGATGTAGGGGCCGCAGTAGTAGCCGAAGACTTCACTGCCTTTGGTAAATTTTTGTGTGTTTCCTGCCTCTGCGAAGGCGTAGTTCGTGTAGGCAAATATTGCGAAGAAGATCAAGCCAACCAGAATGCTTTTATAACCATAAGCCGCACAGTATTGTAATAATTCCTGCCCTGTAGAAAAACCGGATCCGATGGAAAATGCCAAAATGGCACCGATAAATGTGATGACCTTTTTGTAGCTTATGTTATCGTTCTCCATTTGTTTCACCTCTTATGCAGTATTTTGTCATGGTAAAAGTGCTGTGCCGATTTGCTTCTGCTAAGTATTCCTATCTTTCTTCATCGTATTTTTAATATCCGGAACACCCCCTTTAGCGGACTATCGCAGTGATTAACTGCGCTTATGTGCATTGTATAAACTGGCATTGGTAAAGTCACTGTGAAAATCTCAAGAATCCGGCGATAGAGAGCGCCTTTTTTTGTGCAAATGCACTAAAATGTTTTTATGAGGAACATTTCTTGTAAGTACTGCTTCTTTTCACAAAAAAGAAGAGCATGGATTCATAGGAGGACAAGATGAGCAGAAGTATTCTGAAAGACTACGCACAGGCTATCGTTGAGACGACGCATTCTATCATTGGTTACGACATTTTGATCACGGATAACAGAGGCGTCATCATCGGCACCAATGATTTACCCAGAATGGGAACGATGCATGCGCATTCTCTGCGGGTGATCGCTAGGGGATTGCCGGAAACGGCAGACGGGGAGTCGGCAAGGGAGTTTGGCGTAAGGGAAGGCGTTTGCATCCCCATACGACTCGGCACGGAGATCATGGGAACAGCGGCGATAGCGGGTAATCCCGAGGAGGTTCGAAAATACGGACACCTTGTTCAAAAGGAGGCGGAGCTTTTTCTCCGCATGAAGCTGATGCAGGAATCGACTCAGCTGCGAGAGAGTGCGGTTGCCAATCTCATAGGGCAGTTGACCACCTTTGACCCCAAATACATGAACGATTCTTTTTTGCGTTCTCAAGCGAAAAGCCTTGGGTTTCAATTGGATGTTCCTCGCTCGGTTGTTTTGGTGGATATCACCTGTTTCGGAGGGATTGTCGACTCTATCCTTGCGGAGGAGCGTTACGCTCATGATGCCGAACTGAGGATACAAACGGTTAAGACGACGATTCTGATTTTGTTACGCGACGTTTTCAATGATCCGCAGGATATCGTATCGAACATAGGAGCTGATAAGTATCTGATCTTAACCGCTATTTCCGGGTTCTCCGATTCAGAGCGGCGGGCACAGCTATGCGAAAAAGCAGATACGGCAAGCACTGTTTTGCGCGGGCGTAAATTTGCCGCCTCTATCGGCATTGGATTTCCCGCGCCGACCGTTGACGGTTTGATGCTTTCCTTTAGAAGTGCCTGGCGCGCTATTTCTATAGGTAAAAAGCTTGGGAGAGACGAATGCGTTCATGAGGCCGAAGCGTTTCAACTGGAGGATTTGCTGTTATCCCTGAATCAGGACACGGCCAAGCGCTATATAGACAAAAGCCTTGGCCGTTTTTTTAACCATCCGCAGTGGGATGAGGAGTTGGAGGCAACGTTTAGGGCGTGGCTATCCGCGCCGTTTCATCCGGGGGAGGTCGCTCAAAAACTCGGTATCCACCGGAACACCTTAGCTTACAGGATCGACAAGATCAACGAGTGGAGCGGGGTTGATCTCAAAAAACCGGAAGACGTGTTTCGTCTGAGCGTATCGCTGTTGCTGCGCGATCTCATTTTCGGGATTGCGCCCAATGAACTCAAAGAGGTGCCTTGAGTGCTGAATTGAGTACGTTCCAGATTGCCGGTTTTTCAAATCCTTTTCTCCAGCTGGCGGCTCCTGCCAGTTTATAGTGCTTTATCATGGCAGCCCTGAGCTCCATCGATCGTTCGTTCTCAAGCCAAATTCGATATAGTTTTCCGTCTTTTTGATAGGCGGTGTAGTGTTGCCCTTTATCCCCAAGCCAGCGTACAGGCGCATTATAGGTACGGATACGCTCATCGACAGATATCATGGAAAGGGCTTTGCTGCGGACACTGGGTTTTTTCCCCGGCCGGTGTGTCTCCTCCCATACTCGAGTATAGAAGGGGATGCCTAAGAGAAGTTTATGTGCCGGAACCTGTTCTAAGGTGCGCTCCACTCCGGACCGAACCCAGGGAATCGAGGCCGTTGAGCCCGCCTTGGGGCTTGTTCGCCAGTGTTCATCGTATGCCATGAGCATCACGTAATCGACAATTTTAGCCAGAGCGGGCCGATCATAACAACGGGACCACCCGGGAACTTTCGATGGAATCGTGACATCAATAGAGACGATCAACCCCAGTTTGTGCAGAGCCTTTGTCAGTCGGTCCACAAAGAAGGTGAGGCGAGCGCGGTCTTGGTCATCGACGTTTTCAAAATCAATGTTGATACCGTCGAGATCATAAATGACGGCGTAAGCCATCAATCGGGCGATGTATAGATCCCGGGCGCGGGCGCTTGCCAAAAATTGACGCGTTCGGTCTTTTTTAAATCCGTTGGAGGCAAGAGCCCATACGCGATACCCCTTGCGATGCGCTTCTTCGACGTAATTTATATTTGCCAAGTTGGATATGGCACCCCGTTCATCTCTCAGCGAAAACCACGTGGGGGAAATAACATCTAAG
This sequence comes from Synergistaceae bacterium, assembly GCA_018063805.1. GTDB lineage: Bacteria > Synergistota > Synergistia > Synergistales > Synergistaceae > JAGPAO01. Next base: position 4,596 of record JAGPAO010000089.1, read on the forward strand.
CCGGGGATGCGGTCTTCCGAAGATAAATCGGCATTCGCATTAGAGACGTGATCCCATACGAGGTTTATCTTTCCCGTGATCTTGCCTTGAGGAGCGCCCACGCGCTCCGGCAGGGCATCTCCGCTGACCATGGGGCGCAATAGAATATTCCCGTTTCCGGTTGGTTCCGCCTTCAGTCCCGTTATTTTTTCTAAACCGCGGTGATTCAGCAGCAGGGAGCCCCCTTCTAAACGTCCCTTGAAATCCAAGTCCAACTGATTTCCACAGTAGGCACCCAGTTCGGGAATCCCCAGTTTTTGAGCCGGGGAGGGGATGGTGATGCAAACCATAGACGACGGGATGTCCGAGGACAGGGCGACGCCGTAAGACTGAAGGAGGGGGAGGGGAATCCATAAATCAGCTCCGCGTTGAATTCCCTGCCCTGCAACAAGCTGCGTGCCGCCCCTGATGATTTCTATAACAACAGGGCGTTCCGGTTCGGACGCGAGGCAGAGGGATGGTATACAAATTAAGACCAACAAAAGTAACACCGATCGGAACACGGTGTTTTTGAAAGAATAAGCCATGTGCTAGTCGATCTGTTCCAGGAGCTGTTGAACGCGAGAGCTTTTGAGATCAGCCAAAACTTGACGTGCAATCCAACGCGCTTCTTTAGATGGCTGTAGGCGAATTTCCTCTGTCGTTTCAAGGGCGGCCTCATGCAAGCGAGTGTTGCGTTTTCCGATTTGTCGCAATGCTCGGGCTATCCCCTGCCGTACGTATGGGCGCGTATCCCCTGCGTGTTTGCGAATACAAAAGAGGGAAAAATCAAAGAAGCCGATATCATCCTCTTCCATAAAACAGGCGAGGGCAGCGATTAAGGAGAAACCCGCGCGTTTGACGAATTCCTCTTTGCGATCCGTCCATTCTATTGCTTGATGGCGTGCAAAAGGGGTTTTCCAAAGCAGTTCGTTGCAACATTGATCACAAAGAAGCCACGAATCAAACGATGAGGCCCAAAGATTGGCCTGCTCTATTGTGACAAGAGAGGGTTCTTCCAGCAGGCAGGCCAAAAGGCGCGATTCATGCACCGATTCGTTCCATAAAAGCGCAGCAAGTGCATGGTCATTGCCCCCCAATTCATTCGCGAGTTTGCGCATGGATGTCATGGAGACACCAAGGGCATTTTCCTTTAATCCCAAGCGTTTCATGCCCGTTCCTGTCGGAGGTGCTAAGTTCTTTAACCGGCTGAGAATTTCATCTATCTGCATTTGTGTTCTCCTTATTTTGAGGGTTAAAATTCTATCCCTTTATTTTACCGATTTTAACCCATATTGCCCAACTTGTCCTGTCCGGATGTTAAGTTTATTTGAAAAATGGATTGATGATGTTTAGAGGTGAATCCGGCAAACAGGGGGAAGGCAAGGCCTTCCCCCTGTTTGCCGGATTGGTTGAGGGAGCGATAATCCAATACGTTTTATCGCATTAATCTGGGTCTGTGTCCGGATTCCTCTTCCATTACAAATTTATCCATAACGTTTTTGAGCTCTTCGGTTAATCCGAAGAGGCGTTTTGATTCTTGTGATATTTGCATCATTGCACCCATTGAACTGCCGGCGGCAACGCTGATCGTCGCCATATGGTCCGTAAGTTCTTTCGTTTCTTCAGTAACCTGATTGATAGAGTGTGCTATTTCGTTGCTTGAAGCGGACTGTTCTTGTGCTGCCGCCGCTATCGTCTGCATCGAATCGTTAATCTTAGCAACGGCGTCCAAGGCTTCCCGCAATCCATGCTGCGTTTCTTTTGCCTTGTCTATAATATCGCCGATAACTTCAGTCGATTGTCTTGTCGCCTTTATCGATTCGTTTGTTTCGTTCTGCAATTTCTCTATAAGATCAGCGACATGGTGAGAGGCGACGTTCGATTCTTCCGCCAATTTTCTGACCTCGTCTGCAACCACCGCAAAACCGCGCCCTGCCTCTCCCGCTCTTGCCGCTTCTATGGCGGCATTTAGAGCCAGAAGGTTCGTCTGGCTTGCTATGTTTCTAATCGTGTTTACAAACTCAGATATAGCAAGAACGGAGGAGCCTACGCCTGCAATGCTCTCGCTGTTTTGTTTGGAAGCTTTTCCCACTTCTCCCAGTTCTTCCACAAACACATTCACCCTATTGACTGCAGTTTGACTCAGTTTCTCCGTCATGGCGGAAGCCTCGGCCCCTTCTGTGGCGGAAGTAGCAGTCATGTGTGCGGCATGGGAGACACCTTCTATCGAGCTGTTCGCACTGCTCATTGCTTGAAGAGAGGATGCTGCAATGTTGGCCACGTTTTGAACGGCCTCTTTTGCGCTTCCTGCCTCATCGTTGGTCCTGTCGGCCAGAGTTTCCAGCTGCCCCACCAAAGAGCTTGTCGTCAATACGCTGTCGCGGAGCATGCTCATGGTGCTGTTAATTTCTTTGCGGAGGAATATAAGCGAAGAGACCATCAGCCCCACCTCGCTCTTTTCCTGTGATTTTGCTTCAAGCCAAGAGAGATCCGGATCCGGTGTCAGGTCAAGCCTTGCCAGTCTCCCCAAAGATTTTTCCACGCCATAGATGGGGTTGACGATGCCCGGTATGGTTATGATCATTAAAAGCAGCATGGCTATGATGACTGCCGTTGCGCCTACCAGTTGGGGCAGCGTAATGCTCATTACGATCTTGCTAATCTGGGAGTTGGGAAGGGCTATAACCGCTGTGTAGCCCACGCCGCTTTGGGCAAAAAAAGCTCTGATTTTTTCGCCGTCTGCGTTGGTATAGTCGACATATCCTTTTTCTCTGCTTATTATATCCTCTCCAGCTCTGGCCATTTGCTCCGGAATACCCGCGCTCGCCCTCTTAATGCTCTCAGCCATTATAAATTTGGGGTTGGGATGAACGATAAACATCCCGTTATGATCCAAGAGCATTCCGTAGCCGGCACCAAAAATGATGGAAGAGGATACCATTTCGGTTAGTGTAGAAAGAGAGACATCCAATGCAAGGACACCGAGAACCTTGCCATTCGCTCCTCTCAGCGCTCTTGCGATGGAAATGATCAGCTTGTTTGTCTGTAAATCAACATACGGGTCGGTAAATATCGTGTTGTCCGATGCAATGGCGTCTTTATACCAGGGCCTTGTCCTGGAGTCGTAGTCAGCAGGAGCGATATACCCACTGCCGGTGTGTAGTTGACCTGTTTTCTCGATTCCTATGTACATCTCTATAGCATTGATTTTTTTGTTCAAAGTAAGGGAGTTTTTCATGGCTAAGCTGATCTTTTGAGCGTCTACGCTCCCATCAGGGGCAAACAGTGATTTTGCCAGCGGGCTTGCGTTATTGATGACGTTTTCAAGTCCCTGGATATAAGTATCCACATTTTTGGCAACCTCTGTTGCACTGCCAACGCCTTCTGTGTTTGCGATATTTATGATCGTGCTGCGCCCCTTCACGTATACTATGCCCACCATGATGACAAG
>JAGPAO010000090.1 GCA_018063805.1 Synergistaceae bacterium
GGAGGATGGGGATCTAGGTGTTCTCTTTATGCATGCAGAGGGCTTTAGCACCATGTGCGGGCACGGAATCATGGGATCGGTTCATGCATTGGCTGAGACAGGGGCGCTGTTTGTTGATGAAGGTGACAATGAAATCAACGTGGATACCCCGGCGGGGAGAGTGAAGGTAAAATTATTGTATGAAAACAAACGTGTCAGCGAGGTGCGGATGGAGAACGTTTACTCCTTTGCTTATAAAACAGGCATTCCTGTCACGCTCGCTAGTAAAACGGTTTTGGTGGATGTTGCTTTTGGGGGGTCTTTTTTTGCGTTTGTGGACGCCGAGAAACTGGGTATCGATGTAACTCCTGAAAATTTAAGAGCGCTTCTCCTTGCCGGCAACGAGATACGTCACACCTTATCGAAGACCTTGGATATTACTCATCCTGAAAATCCCGGTATTCGGGGAGTGTACGGAACGTTGATTTCTACTCCGTTGATCAGGAAGGGAAATAGGCTTTGTGCAAAAAGTATTTGTGTGCAAAATGATGCGGGGTACGATCGTTGTCCCTGTGGCACAGGGACTTCCGCAAGAATGGCTCTGCTATACGCGCAAAATAAACTTAAGCCCGGGATGGAGTTTGAGCATGCGAGCCTGCTTGGTACAACATTTACGGGGCGCATTTTAGCGACAGAAGGGGACGGCATTATCCCGGAGATTGCTGGAAAGGCGAATATCACCGGTTTTTACAAGATCGTCGTTGCCGATAATGATCCCTTTCCCGAGGGTTTTAGAATTATTTAGTCGCCAATAGCGACGTTTTGAATTCATTTTTTTTGCGAGAGCACTCTTTTGAGGTGCTCTTTTTTGTGTTTAGTCATAACCTTTTTCAATAATCCTTTTTGCTTGCTATCTCGCAAGGATCAATGATGAGCGCCCCCTTTTGTCGTTTTATGTATTCTGATATTTTTTGGTGTTTAAAGTTTTCTTTTATTATTGCATGCCCCTCTTATTTGTATTCATTATCAATTAAGTAACATTTTAAAAATCAATAAAAGTGTTTTTATTGTTGACATTGCTGCAATAGGGGTGGTAATATTTGGATATCCCAAATACATTTTAGGCTTTTATTTTTCATTGTGGATATTTTAATGCGAATTGAATATTTGGGATGCAGTAATACGGTCGTTTGGGGGAAATTAAAAGGAAGGAGCGAGTATTTTAAAAAATTATTCGGTAAAGCAAAAAACGCACACATTGAGGAGGAAATAATATGCTGAAAATGGTGAAAGTTTTTGTGTCTGCTGTATTGTTTTTTGCGGTAACTATTTCTCTTATTCCGTTGGTTTTCTCGGCCGAAGCCGCCGCTCCTATCACTCTCCGTTTTGCAGGACAAACACAACCGAATCACCCCGCAACTAAAGCAATGGAACAAATCGCAAAAGAAGTAGAGCAAAAAACAGGTGGGCGTGTGAAAATTAAGGTTTATCCGGCAAATCAGCTGGGTGACTATGATCTTATTTTTGAGGAAATGATACGGGGAACCGTTGATATGGCTTGTACCTCTGTTCCCGGGAAATTTGACCGTCGTATGGAGATGTCCAACATGCCCGGTATCGTCCGTGATTTTAAGGATGTCGGAGTCATGTTTGGAAAAAATGGTTGGATGGATAAAAAAATGAATGAGTTTGAGAAGCCCATAGGGTTGCGTCATGCCGGATGGTTCATTGAAGGAATGATCGGTATCGGTTCTGTAAAGCCGATTAACAAACCCCTTGATCCTAAAGCACCCAAAGGTGTGTTGACTCGTGTCTCGACGTTTGAAAACAATAAGCATGCGCTAAACGCAATGGGGTACAACACGACGACCATTCCCTATTCGGATGTGTATCAAGCTTTGCAGACGGGTGTTTGTGAAGCCGTTGGAGGGTATCCCGTGGCTGCCGCCAATACGATTTTGCGCGACGTATTAAAGTACTGGTACAACACCAGTTGGGCTGTTGAAGCCTTGGGGATTACGATTAGCGCGAAAGCGTGGGACAAGCTTTCTCCCAAAGAACAGGGTATTCTTCAGGCCGCTATTGATAAAGCCAGTGCAGCCAGCATCAAGGGTGCTGAGGCCGAAGATGAAAGAAACATGAAGGAAATGGAAAAAAGAGGCATCAAAGTTTTTCGCTATAAGGCGAAAGATTTGACTGCGAATTCTGTTGCTTGTGCAGAATCTTGGAATAAACTGGCCAGTGCCTATACGCCGAAGCTCCTTGATGAACTCCGTAAAGAGGTTGCCCGAATTCAATCGATATCAAAATGACGTTTCCTCTATTTTGAACGGCAAGAAAAGAAGGTGCTGAAAAGGGGGGCTGCGATGTGTGTTGGTACTGTTACAGCCCCCCTCTTTCTTTTGTCGAGAAAAGGAGTCCGGATAATGAAAACGACAGAACTTGAGCATGAAAATAAAGAGATCAATGAGTCGGGAGAGCCTCTTTCCTCCGCTGCGCTGTGTGGATGTGATAGCGTACAACTGAGAGAACCTAAGTCGTTTGTAGATAAAATTTTGGTTAATTCTTTTGGTATGAGCTGTTTTGTTGCATCGGTACTCCTGGTGCTCATCATCACAATCGCGACTTTTGTTCGCTATATTGTGAAAGGAGATCTCTATGGGTACGATGAATGGGCGAAGCTTATAGCTATTTGGCTTTATTTTATGGGGGCAGCGTATGGCGCTTTTAATGAAAGCCATGTTACCGCGGATCTTGTCGTTGGGTTCATCCCCGATGGGATATTTCGCCGATCCCTGATTCTTTTGAAGGACACAATTTCACTGGGAATATGTCTTCTTTTTCTCTGGTACGGTTATGATTTCTTTATGTTTTCACTGCTTGGCCCTGTGGGGACGGGGGTTGCGATTCCTATGACTTCCGTTTGGCGCATCCCCATGTGGATGTATAATCTGGCCATTTTTCTAGGCCTTGCATGCATGGCGTTTTATCTCATTAAATATTTTCTTCGAGATATCTTTCTATTGTTGCGTGCACTGAAAGGGGATAGAGCATCATGATTTACGTTGCGCTTGTTATTTTGATGTTTTGTTTGGTAATAGGAGTTCCTGTTCCTTTAAGCTTTATGGCTTCCAGTGCTTGGCTGATTTTTTTCGGTGGCCCGGATGGAATGGGGTATCAGGCAACTCAATTGCTTCCGTACGGATTTGCGCAGATTAATTCTGTTTCGTTAATGGCGGTGGCAATGTTTATTATGGCAGGCGGAATTATGGAGAGGGGCAAAATCGGAGAGAAGTTGATTGATTTTGTTGATGTCTTTGTGGGGCATGTAAAGGGAGGGCTTGGAGTCGTTGGGGTTATTTCATGCGCCGTATTCGGCTCTATTTCTGGTGCTGCATGTGCAACCCTTTCCTGTATTGGGAGTATTATGTTTCCTCGTTTTCGAGAGGCAGGGTATCCGAGAGGGCATGCAGCGGCCTTAATGGCGAATGCCTCTCTGTTGGGTTTGTTGATTCCGCCAAATTCAACTCTGATTATTTTTGCATGGATCAGCGGTCAATCTGTTTTGGCCTGTTTTCTTTCTACTGTGAGCGCGGGGATTTTGACTATCACCCTGTTGAGTGTAGTGAACATGTGGCTTTTACGCAATAATAAGGAAGTCGTCGTTCAGACTGATCGCAGCAAAGAAGTTAGGAGAGAGCTTTTTCGTGTCAGAGGTAAACTGGCAATTCCGGCGTTATTTCTCCCTGTCATCGTTTTAGGAGGTATTTACGGGGGCGTTATGACGACAACAGAAACGGCTGCTGTCGCAGTCGTTTATTCTACACTGCTTGGGATTTTTGTGTATAAAGGGCTTGATCTCAAAAGAACGTATACTGTTGTTGTAGAATCAGCGGTTACAACGGGAGTGATTCTTCTGATGCTCTATTCTGTCTCAATGTTGAGCCGACTTTATATCTTAGAGGATCTTCCCGGACGAATGCTGTATCTATTCCGCTCTGTGTCCGAAAACCGCTGGGTAATCATGGGAATGATCAATATATTTTTGGTTATTATGGGTATGCTGATGGACGATATCAGTGTTGTTGTTTTGACAACGCCTATCTTGATTCCGATCATTACGGAATTAGGATTTAGCCCTATCCATTATGCGGCTATTGTAGGCGTAAACACCGGTCTGGGTTGTATTACACCTCCTGCGGCACCGGTTCTTTATCTTGGTTCTCGATTGGGGCAGGCTCCTATTAATGAGATGATGAAACCGACGCTTTGGTTTATCGCTCTTTGCTGGGTTCCTGTTTTAATTGTCACTGCGTATTTCCCTAAGTTTGTTCTTTTTTTGCCTCATCTTATTATGGGGACTCCATGGTAAGGCAAACCAGATAAAAATAATTGACAACGGATATCTCAATGTTATAATTTTGATATCCCAAAACATATTTGGGCTCCATTTATTGGGGTATTCTGGGTAGGGAGATGGTCAAAATGCAGGAAGTTAAACCGTATATGGATCGAGTCAACAGGCTAAAAGCTAGAGTTTTGAGTACAAAGCCGGAGATGGATCTTGAAAACGCCAGAATTTTGACGGAAGGTTTTATAGAGGCCACAGGGCAGCCGTTAGTCATCAAAAAAGCGCATGCCTTTAGAAAGCAGTGCCGTGAAAAAACAGTCACCATTTGGCCGGATGAATTAATCGTAGGGTGTTCCGGAAGCAAAACGCGCGCCGGTATTCTTTGTGCGGATGCCTGTTGGTCCGTTCTTAATGATGAATTGGATACGATAAGCACGCGGAAGTATGATCCTTTTATTTTGAAGGACAAGGATCGCACGATCTTCGAGGAGATTATAAGGCCGTATTGGAAAGGGCGCTCTAACTATGAAGAGTGGCAGGCACAAGTTCCCGATGAAATTCGGGATCTTCGGGATGCAGGCGTTGTCTATATTGACCGCAAAGCCGTTCGCGGTTTCGGAGAGACAACGTGCGGGTATGAAATCGTCATCAACGAGGGCATGAACGGTATTGTAAAAAAGATCAAGGAAACCATGGCCGGTATCGATGCCGCATCGCCGGGTGGAATAGAAAAAATAAACTACTTGAAAGCGTTGCTGATATCCGCAGAGGGGATCTGCACTCTTGCGGAACGTTACGCGGGGGAGGCGGATCGCCAAGCTCAAGAGACGAGCGATCCCGATCGTAAAAAAGAGCTATTGGAAATAGCGGAAATTTGCAGGCACGTTCCGGCAAATCCTGCGCGCACTTTTAAAGAGGCTCTCCAATCCTTTTATATCTATCAAATTTGTCTCTTTATGGAACAAAATGCCGCAAGTTACAATCCAGGGCGTATGGATCAATACCTATGGCCCTTCTACAAGGCTGATATTGAGGCCGGGCGCATCACACCTGACAAAGCGCAGGAGCTGATCAACTGTTTGTGGGTCAAGTTTTCCGAACCCTGTCTTTTTCAGGATAAAGTGACCGCAGAGTTTGCGGCGGGGTATCCCATGTTCCAAAACGTCTGCGTCGGCGGTCTTGATGCAACGGGAAGAGATGCGGTTAACGATCTCTCCTACATGATCCTGCAGGCCACGATGGATGTTCAGTTGTACCAGCCCTCTCTGTCCGTTCGCTACAACATGGCCAAAAACCCCAATGCGTTTTTGCGTAAATGTGTCGATCTTATTGCGATTGGGACGGGTTTTCCCGCTTTTCACAACGATGAAGAGGGGATCAAGATGATGATGAATAAAGGCGTTCCCCTTGGGGAAGCTCTGGATTGGAATCCGTGCGGCTGTGTGGAAACAAACCTCTCGGGGCGGCTTCGCGCTTACACGGCTCTTGCCGATATCAATCTCGGAAGCATGGTAGAGTTTGTGCTGCTCAACGGAAAGTCGCGAAAGTTAAATAAAGTTGTTTCCGCGCAAACTGGCGATCCCATTGCGTTTCATTCATTTGAAGAATTTTTGAACGCGATTAAGAGTCAGATAGCCTATGCCGTTCGGGCCGTCGTTATCGGCAGTCATCTCATTGATGATATCTGCATGAATCGTCCGGTTCCTGCCCTTTCGCTCTCTTTTAAAGAGTGCATCGAAAGTGCCAAAGATTACGCTTGGGGAGGCGCGAAGTACAACACGGGCAACGGTATCATTTGCATCGGCGTTGCCGATCTGATCAATAGCGTAGCGGCAATCAAACACGTCATTTATGACACTAAATCTGTCACGATGGCTGAAATGCTTGAGGCTCTGGATCGGAACTTCGCCGGTTTTGAAAAGATATGGAAACTCTGCTGCGACGCTCCGAAATACGGCAATGATAATCCGGAAGTGGATGACATGGCCGCCGATCTTTTTACCTTCATTGCGGATGAAATTGAAAAGTATCAGAGCAAATTCGGTAAAATGACGCCCGGTATTCTCCCTGTTTCCGGTAATACCCCCTTTGGTTTGGAAGTAGGCGCGCTGCCTTCCGGTCGTGAAGCGTGGAAGCCATTGGCGGATGGAGTAAGCCCCAGCGGCGGAACCGACTTCAACGGGCCAAGCTCTGTGTTGAAATCGGTGGCGAAGCTGCAGCATGCGCGGTTTGTTCAGGGCACGCTTTTGAACATGAAGGTTGATCCCGCTCTTTTGTCGAGCGAGCATGGGGTGCTCAATATGATGTCGCTTCTCAAAAGCATGTGCTCTCTTGGTGTCTACCATGTGCAGTTCAATGTCATTGATCAAGAAAAGTTGATAGAAGCTCAAAAGCATCCGGAGGAATATGAAGGGCTTCTCGTTCGGGTAGCAGGATACACCGCGTATTTTACGGAGCTCGGGAAAGACGTGCAGGATGAGATTATCGGTCGCACTGTTCAGCAGGGGATTGCTGTTGGCTAGGTTGATGTTGATATTCCAAAAGAGGTAAGGGTGCGGGCATGATAAAACAGCCATTTTTTAGCGGAACAGGCGCGGATAAAGACCGTGGGTATATTTTAAGAATTGAAAAAGCCTCCATTCACGATGGAGAAGGGTTGCGCAGTGTGGTCTTTTTTAAAGGGTGTCCTCTGGAATGCGGGTGGTGTTCAACGCCGGAATCCCAGCGATTTAAACCTGAAATAGGCATCGATCCTTTGAAATGCACGCACTGCGGAGCCTGTGTTGAGGCATGTCCCTCCTCCGCCTTGTTTATAGAGGAGGGATTTCCCCGCGTCTTGCGCGAAAAGTGCACGGGCTGTTTTAAATGTGCCGAAGCGTGCATGAGCAAAGCCGTGAAGAAATACGGCGCGATGTGTACCGTGGAGGAAATAGCGGATGAAGTATCAAAGGATGAAATCTTCTACTTTCATTCAGGAGGAGGCGTTACCCTAAGCGGGGGGGAGCCTTGTGCACAGCCTCGTTATGCTGCTGATCTACTGCGAGAGATGAGATCGCGCGGGATTCATACAACGATAGAAACGTCCCTGCATGCCGATTGGGAGCATGTCCGGATGCTCTTGCCGTATTTAAATTGCGTGTTGGCGGATGTGAAGCATATGGATACCGCTCAGCATAAAAAATGGACCGGTGTCGGCAATGAGTTGATTCTGGAAAATCTGGTTAAAATAGATGCATCGCATTTTCCTATTTGCCTTACAATCCGTGTTCCTCTCATCCCCGGCATTAACGATAGTGATGAAAACCTTCGAGCTTTAGCGGAGTTTTGCCGTAGTCTAAAGAAACTACAGGCGATCGAGCTGCTGCCGTACCATCGTCTTGGTTCTGACACATATCGCCTTCTAAATAGGGTCTACGCAATAGAATCTGTTGCGGCTCAGTCTTCGGAAGAACTAGAGGAAAGGGCTTCCTTCCTCTGCTCATGCAGGCCCGGTGTTCCCGTAGTGGCTGGTGGGCGCGAATTTAAGTAGAGAGCAGGAATGATTGCACCCTGTTGCGGCTGTATTTAGTTGAAAATACGGAGGATGGATGATGGATATCAGAAAAATAAATATCGGATTTATGGGTACCGGGGGCATCGC
>JAGPAO010000091.1 GCA_018063805.1 Synergistaceae bacterium
TTCCAGAATACGAGGGGATTATCCGTGGCGGCATTCAATTCCTTATTGATCGTGGAAAAGATATAATCCAAGTTGTCCTTCACTGCTCCGTGAACCTGAGGCGCGCAGCGCAGGGAATAAAGATCCTGGACCCGGGGCTGATACGTGGGGTGCATGACATCGTTTTTGAGATGGACTTTTCTGGCATTCTCACTGATTCGGGTACTCCCCGCCACCATTCTCCGTACATTCTCCGCACAACTGGTCTGTCCCGCATGGCGGCGCACCTTATGAATCCGCGCATCAAACGCACCGAGCTCCCCTCTGACGGCCTCCAATGAAAGAGAACACAGGATGTCTGATTGCTTCAAAAGCTCTGCAGCATCGTAGCAATTTAATGCGGCATAGGCAGCAAACATCGTCGTGCCGTTGATCAGAGCAAGAGCATCCTTGGGTTTTAAAACAAATTCTATCGGAGTGATCCCTGCCGCCTTGAGCGCTTCGGGAGCGGACATGCGTTTTCCCTGATAATAGGCTTCGGCCTCATCATAGCCGATCATCGCCGATACCATATGCGCCAAGGGGCCAAGGTCTCCGCTTGCCCCTACGGAACCCAAAAGCGGAATGACAGGGTGAACACCCTTGTTGAGCATTTCCAGCAGGCGATCCATCGCTTCAATGCGAAGCCCGGAAACCCCTTGGCAAAATGCATTGAGACGAACCAACATAGTCGCGCGAACCAATTCCTCGCTTGCGGGATCTCCAATGCAGCCGCAGTGAGAAAGAATAATGTTTTTTTGGAAAAGATCATTTTGTGAAACATCGATATTATAGTCCTTGAGCTTCCCTACACCTGTGTTAAAACCGTAAATAGCAGGCGCTCCTTCGGACATCCAGTTCTTGTCTATGTACTCGCGTACTTTATTGATTTCTTTGCGGCACTCCTCGGCAATTTCCACTTTAACTCCGTGCCGGGCAACGGCAACCACATCCTCAATGCAAAGGTTCTCTCCATTTATTACCAACTTCTTCTCCATTTTAATGACGCCCTCCTCTTTTTATTCGTATCAAAAATGCGGTATTTTACGCGTCTCCCTCCTTTATCACTTTTTTTATAGCCTCCGCAAAAGGATTCAAACGCGAAAGAATCCGCATTCTCGCTTTGGGGGGAATACCCGCCTCACGGATGGGGCTGCGGTTTTTCTCTAAAAAATCCCGAAGAATGTCCGACAGATCTTTTACGGAAATCTCCGGCGTATCGCAGAGAGTTTTTTCCACGGACAAAAGACGGAGAGGCAAACGCCCCCAAGCTCCGGCATACAACCGTACGGAATCAAAGGCTCTCCCGATTGCCAGATTCAGCAGAGGAAAGTCGAAAGAAGCGCGAGGAGCAACCTTCATAAAAAAGGACGATCCTTTGGAGAGGTGATAAAACGGGATTCTCAACTCCGCCAGAATAAAATCCGGGGCACAGACTCCGCCGTTTGCGGAAACATGCCTCTGTATCAATTCTTCAAGGGGAATAGAAAGAATCTCCCCTCCTCTCATAATAGTCGCTGTCGCCCCCAGAGCCAGCAGAGCCGTCGCCGTATCGGAGTAGTAAAAAGCAGCACACTCAGAGGAGTTTGCGATCTGATAACAGACATGCCCCCCCGTTTTATAGCACGGTTCAAAGGAGCTTCTCCAGGCAGCACTTTGATTAAAATACAGACAACGGCGATCTTGCAAGATATTCCCGCCAAGAGTCCCTTGGTTTCGAAGCTGCGGCGTCCCCACGGCAAGGGATGCTTGGACCAGTGCCGGAAAATACGCCCGCACGGCTTCATGCTGCGCGACATCCGTCAACGACACACACGACCTTATGACCAGGCTATCCTCCCCAACGGTTATATCGCGCAGCGATGGGATTTTTGAGAGGGAAAACAACGGCGAAGATCCCTTTAATCCTAGTTTCATCAACGGCACCAGATCCGTCCCCCCTGCAATGGGGCGCATCCCCTTTGCAACGGCATCACCCGCTTCTTCCAATGTCTTTGGAAAGAAAACTTCCATTCGGCTCATTCCTTTCCCCTCCCCTCTTCGCTCCAAAAGGGAACGGGCATTGTGTCCAAAGCCAATGGGATTTGATTGATTTCTCGGGAAAGAAGCTGTTCCACTGCGCTGATAATGGCAGGAGCGACGGCAACGGTCGACAACTCCCCCACACTCTTGGCCCCGAGGGGACCCGTTTTTTCAAAACCATCGGCTATCCATGTGTGGATTTTCGGCATATCCAAGCTCGTCGGCATACGATAGTGGAGCAAATCAGTCGAGGGTGTTTTTCGAGCGATCGAGTCGCTCGCGTAGCTCTCCGTCAAGGCATAGCCCAACCCCATCATGATCCCCCCCTCTAACTGCCCCTCCACCAAACGCGGATTGATCGCCGTCCCCACATCAACGGTTTGGATAATATCCGTAATCCGCACGCCTTCATCTACCCTTTCAGCACGCGCCATACAGACGGAAAAAGGAGGGGGAGCCGCTTCCGCTTTATACGTGCTGCTTCCGATCAGCACCTTCCCCTTCATTCCGAAAGAAACCGACCCAACGGCGTCGGCAAAGGAAATCATTTCAGATTTACCGCCCTTTTCTATCTTGAAACAACCTCGTTCGGCGCAAATGTTTTCAACGGCGACCTCATGGAGAGACGCCAGCGCACAGCATAATTTCTCCTCTACATCCAGACAAGCGCGCACAACGGCATTGCCGCAGACGTAGGTCTGACTGCTGGCAAAAGTGCCTGTATCATACGGCGTGCACTCCGTGTCCGCAGCAACGACCTTTACCCTGTCAGATGGAATCCCGAAGGAGTGTGCCACAATCTGAGACATCACCGTTTCGCTGCCCTGTCCGATATCGGCAGAACCGATCATCAGCTGCACACTGCCGTCATCTGCGATCATCACAATGGCGGAGCTCATCCCTTCCTTTGACGAGGGGCCCGATGTATGGCATCCAAAAGCACACCCCCACGCATAGGAAGAGTCCTCTCCGCCTCGCTCTGCGTCGACTCTTGCGCGAATGCGCATAGCCTCCTCGGCACACGCCTCAATAGCGCAGCTATGAATGGAGTAGTTTGCCGAGGGGAAGTTTCCCCCCACTTGAACGTGGTTGCGCAAACGAAGCGCAACGGGATCCATCCCCAGCTTTCTCGCCGCTCGCTCAATCAACAACTCGCGCCCCAGTACAATTTGCGGATTTCCGTAACCGCGCATGGCACCTGCCACGGGCTGATTGGTGTAAACGGTATACCCCTCAAACGAATAATCTCTCGCGTTATATTGGAGTTTCCTGCTCGCAGCCGCCACGACAGTGGGTCCGTGTGTCGCATACGGGCCCGTATTGTAATACGCTTTTACCTCAACGGCGCGAATGGTGCCATCGTTCATAAACCCCATTTTCACATGGGATTCGCAGGCATGGCGCGTGGCGGTTGCCAGCATCTCATCTTCCCGCGTGTTGATGATTTTTATCGGACACCGCACCTTCCTGGATAAAAGCGAACCGACATGCTGGTTATGCAGTTGCTGCCGCGCACCAAACCCCCCACCCATCGTTGGCTTGATAAACCGAACGGAAGTCTCGGGCAAGTCAAAAAGCTCGGATAAAATACGCCGCTCCTGAAAAGGCGTCTGTGAGGTGCTCCAAACCGTCAGGTTCTTTCCGTCGGAAAAATCGCAAATACACCCCGTGGGCTCAAGAGCAACATGCTGCACCGCAGGCGTTGCAAAATCTCCCTCAAGGACAAAATCAGATTCCGCAAACCCGCGTTCCACATCCCCTTGAGACGCGGTTATTTTGTGCAGCTCGTTATCCGGCCGCATTTCCGGATGCAAAGGAGTCGCCCCCTCCGCCAAAGCCTCTTTTATGCTGAGCAAAGGGCGCTCTACTTCGTACTCTACTTTTATGGCGGCAAGCGCAAGCAGGCAGGCTTCCTTTGTCTTAGCGGCGACCGCGGCAATGCGATCGCCTGCGTACAGCGGGCGTCTTGTTAAAATAAGCTCATCCGCAAACAAAAGCGGCGAGGGGGGATTTCCGGAACAGTTAAATCGACGCTGCGGAACCTCTTCGGGAAGAAGTACCCCCAGAAAACCATCGACTTGCGCCGCTTGTGACACATCAATGGATCGTACAGAACAAAGAGCGTGCGGACTCCGCAAGATCGCTCCGTACACCAGACGGGGAATTTCAAGATCATCCAGATAGCGCGCCTCCCCCATGGCCTTTTTCAAGGAATGGTTTTGTTCTATAGATGACCCTGCGTTGCCGCGCAATTCAGCCATTGTCTCTTCCTCCTCCATTAGCCGCATTTTGAATGGCGGAGACTATTTTTTCATAACCGGTGCAGCGGCAGAGATTCCCCGATATAGCCGTGCGAATTTCAGCTTCAGTTGGATGTGGCTTTTCATCCAAAAGAGCCTTGGCGGAAAGAATCATCCCCGGGGTACAGAAACCGCACTGCACCGCTCCTGCATCCACAAAAGCTTTTTGCAGCGGATGAGCGGCACCGGATTGCTCCAACCCTTCGATCGTTGTGATGACGCCTCCGTCCGCCTCACAGGCAAGCATCACACACGAATAAACAGCCTTCTTGTTTAAAATGATCGTGCATGCACCGCACTGCCCGGAATCGCACCCTCTCTTGACCCCCTTCAGGTTCAGGCGATCTCTAAGAAGATCGATCAGCATTTCATCGGAATGCACTTCCAATGAGTGGGATTGTTCATTTACAGTTATTTGAATTCGCATTCAAACACGTCCTTTAAACCATTTTTTATTGCCTATACCGGATTATAAAAAAACACCGTATAATAAATCGTATAATCACTGCAATTATAGCGATTTACCGTCCTAAAACGTATATTGTATGAGGAGCGTCGGCTGACATGGCAATGATTACTTTTGAGGCTCTTTTTTTCGAGAAAGCAGACATTTACATCAACGGCAACATTCAGGCCTTTGATTACGCAAAACAAAAAGCACTCCTCTTGATGCTTTTGGAATCCGGCTCCTTTTTACGATCAGAGCTGGCCCGCACGCTATGGGGAGATAAAGAGAAAAGCGTTGCCCTCCAGAACCTTCGCAACGCCTTAGCCTCACTCAAAAAAATCCTCCCTGCAGGATCTCTGAAAATAACCCGAACACACATCGCGCTCTCCGAGTGCTGCCGCATCCTCTCCGATCTGTCCAATCTAAAAGACGATTCGCCGGAGGATCCCTTGGGCTTATCCGAAAATCTCTTTTTAGAAAACCCCATCCTGACCCATTGCCCCTCCTTTGACGCTTGGGTTGAGGGACGGCAGCGCTATTACCAAAACCAACGGATTATGGTGAGGGGAAAAAAGGAAGAGAATTTCACGAAAAGCAACGATCTGCAGAAAGCAAATCGGAGCCATCCGCGCTTTAATGCGGAGGAGATAGCGGAATTCTTCATGCGAAAAGAGGAGCAAGACGAGATCACCTCCTTCCTCTTCCAGAATAACAGCACATCCAGACGGGTTTTTATCGAAGGAGAGGAGGGAGCGGGAAAAAGCACCCTCGCCCTCAAAGTAGCGGAGCAGTGCACAGAAAACAGCTGGATTTGCTTGGATGCCTCCTGCCAACAGGGGGACGAAAATTATCCTCTCTCCCTGTGGATACAGATCCTCCAGCAAATGGTTTTACTCCAACCGATCGCAGAAAGCAATCTGCCCTCTTTTAAGCGAAGCTATTTGCTGCGCACATTCCCCATCATCGATGACGGAAGAAACGAGGACCTGGCAAACCGAACCTTTCTCATGCCCGATTTGAACCCGCTTCTTCTTGGGAAAATCATCGAAGAATACCTGAAATCCATTCTGTCCACAAGAACAAGAAAACGCCGAATCATACTCTGTTTTAGGAATATAACATGGAGCGACCCCCTCTCCTTCGACATATTAAAGAGCCTCGCGGATAATGCACCGGCTACCTTCAATTTTTTATTGACCTCCAGCTCTGAGGATCAGGAAAAGATCAAGAATTGCTTTGAGGGGGCTTCTCCCGCAAAGCAGTTCTTGAAAATATCCCTGAGAGGACTAAGCCCCGCTCAAACGGAAGAGTTACTCTCCCGCTTACTGCCCAAAGAGAGCCTGACCCGTCCTTTTCTTCAGGACGTGTATGAGTACACGGAGGGAAACCCCTTTTTCCTCGGAGAATTTTTAAAAGAATTCAACCTTGGCTTAAGTGCCCCTCCCTATAAAATATGGAGATCCGTTCAAGTGCGCATGGATTCTCTGCCTCAGCACGAACGAGCACTGCTGGAGGCAGCATCTATCCTCAGCGGAGAAACCCCCTTTGACGCAATCAGCGCTCTTACCGGCATGAACGCAGAAGACGTCGCAAACGCTTTTGAATCGCTGAAACGCAAGGGATTTTTAGCCGAACGTAAAATCTCGGAAGATGAGGAGGAATACACCTTCTCCTTCTCGCACTCTCGCTATCAAAAATACGCGTATGAACATTTATCACACGTTCGCAGGCGCATGCTGCATCAAAAAATGGCCGATTACCTCAGCATAAAACACGCACAAAACCCTGCGGACGGCTACCTTTGCGCCCTCATGGCTCAACACTACCAGAAAGCCGGAAATCCGGAAGAGGAGCTAAAGGCAAAATTCTCAGAGCTGAGAATCCACTTCCAATTAACCTACGAGCTTTTCCCCACTGTCAGCGACGTAATCTTAATGCATCTGCGACCGGGTGCCCAAGACGCTGAATTTGTCAAAAACTGCATCTCAGAGGCACGTGAGCAATTGGACAAAGCAGTCCGAAAAAATGGAAGGCGTCCCCTATACCGGGAGCTTGAACACACGCTCTTCACCGTTCAGGGCGGGTACTCTCGGTGGAATGGCGACTATACCGGCGCTGAGATGTACTTATTAAACGCCCTTCGCATCGCAGTGCAGCTGGAAAACGTCGCCCTTACCGCGCAAACATTGGAACAGCTGTGTTATCTGGGGATGCAGTCAGAGAACACCCAAACGCTGAGAAAGTACGTCTTCCGTTTCTTTCGCATCTGCAAGGAAAACCACATGCACCCCCAAGTGGGGATGTCCCTGCGCTTTTTAGGTGCCCTTTACATCATGGAAAACAACAGCAATGCCGCCCAAACGGTTCTCTCTATGTCCATCCGCCTCTTCGAAAAACTGGAAGAAGTGGACACAGGATACACCTTGAGTATTGTTGCCGCTGTCTTTTACCAAGGCGACATGCTTTTTTGGCAGGGGAAATACCAACAAGCCATTGAAAAATATATGGAGTGTTTCCGTGTTTGCGACAGCAAGGGAATCTACAGAAGCCTCGGGCTTTTTCTCTCCAAAGCCGCCTATTGCGAAATGCGCCTTGGCAACAAGGAAGAGGCTTCCCGCCTGGGATCGCAAGCCCTTCTCCTCTACAAAGAACTACACTCAAACTGGGGCGGATATCTGCTTGGAGGCGCACTCCTGTTTAACGTGCTCGCATGGATTGAGGTCGAAAAAGGAAATCGGGAGGGAGCCGCCGAAAACTTACGTCAAGCGGAAAAACTGATGCGCATCACGCAAAAACCGACATGGAAGGCAATCTATTTGATGGTCAAAGGAAAGATCGACAAAACGACGCCGCAATACTCCCAGCAGGCGAGGGATATTTTTAGAAAATACGGACTGGAGCAGGAAGCACAGCTCTTGGAAAAGGACAGTTTGGCGCAAAAGCGGAAGGGGTGATATCATTACTGCCCAGCAAAATATTGACGACCGATCAAAACGTATGGTATCCTCAAAATATAAGATCTATCCATTCCGCGAAAGGGGAGTGCTGTGATGATTGTTTCAAATTGGGTGATTACGTCTTAAAAACCGAATATAGGACGCAGTGCCAAGCAGAGCGCGTATGCTCTCTGTCTGTT
>JAGPAO010000092.1 GCA_018063805.1 Synergistaceae bacterium
TCCACCCTTTTCCCTACGATACCTATGAAAAACTGATCCCGCATACAAAACAATGCCTGTGTGTCGAAATGAATTGGGGGCAAATGCTCACCGATGTCCGCCGCGGATTCCAGTACCGCGTTCCTGTAACTTTTTATGGACGCTCCGGAGGGCAATGCCCCAGCGTTGAGGAAATCAAACAGGAATGCTACAACATCTTTGAAACGCTAAAGGCCTAAGGGGGGATACGTTATGCAAGAAACCGTCGTTTATCAGCGCCCAAAATCCTGGGTGGACGGAGTTAGCAGCCATTACTGCCCCGGATGCACACACGGAATCATCCACCGCCTGCTCTGCGAAATTATCGATGAGCTGGATCTTCAAGATAAGATGGTCGGAGTCGCTCCCGTAGGCTGTGCAGCCCTTATGTACGGTTATATCGACATTGACTTTGTCGAGGCACCGCACGGTAGGGCTCCGGCAGTCGCAACGGGCATCAAGCGCGTCCGCCCGGAGCTCTGCGTCCTGGCGTACCAAGGGGATGGAGACCTCGCGTCCATCGGATGTGCGGAAATTGTCCACGCTGCCAACCGCTCCGAAAATATTTCCGTCATCTTTGTGAACAATGCCATTTACGGAATGACGGGGGGGCAAATGGCCCCAACCACCCTGTTGGGGCAAAAAACAACCACCAGCCCATTGGGGCGCGATGCCCAAACAACAGGGTACCCGATGAAGGTCAGCGAGATGTTGTCGGCCTTAGGCTCCGAGGGCTATATTGAACGCGTCACCGTAGGGCAGCCAAAGTATATTCCGGCGGCAAAAAAAGCGATCCGCAAAGCAATTCAAAACCAACTGGATGGCAAGGGCTTCTCTATGGTCGAAGTTCTTTCCACCTGCCCCACGAATTGGGGGATGCACGCGCCGGAGGCCGGCAACTGGCTGGTGGAAAAGATGATCCCCTGCTATCCGCTGGGCAAGTTTAAGGATTTCAGCCAGGAGGTGGAATAAATGTCCTCTTTTCTTCGAACTTTTTTCGGCTGCGGATTTGGCGGCCAGGGCGTGATGGTTCTGGGGCAACTGCTTTCCTATGCAGGCATTGAAGAGGACCGACAGGTCACGTGGCTTCCCTCTTACGGGCCGGAGATGCGGGGGGGAACCGCTCACTGCTCCGTGATCATTTCGGACACAGCCATCAGCTCCCCCTTTGTGACCCATGCGGATCTCGTCGTGGCTCTCAACCAGCCCTCTGTGGATAAATACTTCTCCTTCGTTAAACCGGGAGGAGTTTTGCTTTATAATTCCGACATGGCAATCTGCCATGGGGATCCAAAAGACGCTCATGTTTTTGCGATTCCGGGCAACACAATGGCAGAAAAAGCGAAAAACCCCAAAGCCGTCAATATTGTTTTTCTGGGTGTTATCGCAGCAATGTGCGATTTTATCCGCGACGAAACGGCACAATCCGTCATCAGGGAAAAGCTGGGGGCAAAAAAACCACAATTCCTTGAAAGCAACCTAACCGCGTATAAAATGGGATTCGATCTTGGAATCAGCTTAAAGCAGAAATAACGAGACAGAAAAATGGGTTTTCCCTTACCCGGAGATGCAATCCTATAGCGGATAGATAATCCGCTATAGGATTGCATCCGGCAATTTGATCTCATTTAGCAAGCAAATCCATTAAAAAGCGCCTTTATTTAGTCCAAAACGCATTGACTCCTTGCGTTTTAACCAAAAAAGCGTATAATTATCGATTGGATCTTACACGAAGGAGGTGGATAGATGGAATTAACGACCACGAGGTTGGTATTTGTAAACAAGGTACCGCATTGGCATTTTCCGAATGGACAGCTTGAACGCGCTCAAACAGATGGCCAAGGAAAAATCCTTGAAAACAGACTTTACCTTAGAAACGCGCATGGCAACGGCAAACGATTAGTAAGAGGATAACAAGACAGTTTTTTTGTTTTTGGGTAACACTTTGCGGCAATGCCGCTTTTAACCACGAAAACTACGAGCTCCGGCTCGCGAAAAAATAAAAGCTGAATCAATCAAGGGGCCCCAAAAGGGGCCCCTTGATTATTATTAAATGACAGATTAGACTACTTTCCATTTCCCTATTCTTTTTAGTGCTATAATCAGCCAACAAATAACACATTTTAGCTTTTGGAGGCACCGTACCGTGGAAAAAAAACCGGAAAATTTAACGATACGCGTGTGGGAAAAGGTTGTCTCCTCTCGCCATCTTTCCATTATCCGTAATGCACTGACACTAACGCTTCCTCTTGTTATTGCCGGTGCCTTTGCTGTGCTCATAAATAATCTTCCCATAGATTTCTATCAGGAATGGATGACCCGGCTATTCGGTGAATCGTGGCAATCCTTTGGCGGCTATATTTACAATGGCACCTTCGCTGTCATATCCCCTATCATCGCCTTCACTATCGGCCACAGCATTGCAGAGGACTACAACGCGCGCAACACATTGAACCGTATCCACCCCAATATCGTGGCGCTTGTCAGCTTCAGCAGCCTAATGGCCATAATAGAACCACTCACCGTTGCCTACTCCATTTCCTATCGCTGGACGGGGATTCATGGGATGTTCTTAGGGATCATCATCGCCCTTGCTGCATCGCACCTTTTTCTGCACCTCTACTCCGTTCGGCAGTTGCGCCTTGCCTTTTTTTCAGAGGACGCGGACGAAACCATCCCGTACGCCCTGCACGGGCTTCTTCCCGGATTATTAACTGTAGCGTTTTTTGCTCTTATTAAGATTTTTGCGAAAAACATTTTAGGGATACAGGATCTACATGCAATAACCTATAGTCTGCTCTATCTCCCCTTTAAAAACATGGGAAACACGCTGGGCACATCGCTGATCTACAATCTTGTGCGCCATCTGCTCTGGTTTATCGGCATCCACGGCTCCAATGCACTTGAGCCCATTATGACGGAGCTCTATGTAACGGCGATCAACAGCAACATTGCGGCAGCCGCAGCGGGAAAACCCATCCCCCACATTTTAACGCAACCCTTCTTTGACTGCTTTATCTCCATTGGGGGTGCGGGCTCCACGCTGTGCTTAATCATCGCGTGTTTAACCTATTCCAAACAGGGCAGCATCAAGAGGATTTCCCAACTATCCATTCTCCCGGCTCTCTTTAATATCAACGAGATCATGCTCTTTGGCTTACCCATCATCCTCAATCCCATCTTCTTTCTCCCTTTTATCCTAACCCCGTTGGTCTTCACGCTTACCAGCTATACCGCAATAGCCAGCGGTGCCGTCTCGCCTATTATCACAAAGGTCGCCTGGACAACGCCCGTCTTTATCAGCGGATACGAAGCGACGGGATCGATTGGCGGCGCATTGTTACAGCTCTTCAACATCATCATCGGAGTGGGTATCTACTATCCCTTCGTTCGCATCGCGGAAAGACAGAAGGAAAAGCAAATCTGTATTAATTATGAAAAACTGCTTAACGTAACGAATAATGGAGATACCATGGCCGAAACAGCCAAATATATTTCCCGCACTGATTCTGTAGGAGCCTTAGCGCGCTCCCTATCCAACGACCTCCTTCTTTCCATCAAAAGAAACGAGTTGTATCTGGAATACCAGCCTCAGGTGGATGCCATAACGGGAAAAGTCTTTGGAGCGGAAGCCTTAGTACGCTGGAAACACCCGCATATCGGGAAAATCCCCCCCTCCCTCTTCATCGCATTGGCGGAGGACATCGGTTTTATTTCAACGATCGGCCTGTGGGTGTGCGATGAAGCCTCGCGCCAAATGAGCGAATGGCGCAAAGCCGGCGTTAACAACTTCGTTATGTCCATTAACGTCTCCATGAAGCAGCTGGACGACCCTAATCTGCCGGAAAAACTATCGGCAAGCATACGGCAATACGACGTACCCCCGGAGTTCATGGAAATAGAGGTCACAGAATCCGTCGGATTGAGCTCTCACCTGGGGCATAATGTCCTCCTTCAAGATATTCGACTGAGAGGAATACAGATTGCCATTGATGATTTTGGCATGGGGCACAGCTCTCTTGTCTACCTTAAGCAGTTCCCCGTCAATACGCTAAAGCTGGACCGCGTTTTGGTCCATGACGTTCACCGCAATCGAAGCAGCGCCGAGATTATCGCGACTATTTCAGAGCTGTGCCGATCTTTGGATGTGCACTTGCTCGCGGAGTATGTGGAAACAAAGGAACAGGCACTGATATTGCAGGAACTTGGGTGTCATCGCTTCCAAGGTTACCTCTACAGCCCATCCCTCGCACCGGACGAGTGTCTCCGGGTTATTCAAAAGGGATTCCCTCTCCTCGGCAGATGAAAAATTTTCTCCGCGGCAGCTTGATCCCCTTTGCAATCGTGATGATCTGGTGGTGGGGATCTTCCGTAAATGCGTGGAATCGCTTCCTCCTCCCCTCTCCCCAAGCGGTCTTTCAGGCCGCAGCAGAACTGTCAGAAGAGGGAATCCTTTTCTCACACATCCACAGCAGCCTCCTGCTCGTCCTCAAGGGATTCGGGGCTGCGTGCCTATTAGGCTTTCCTATGGGCGTTTTTTTTGGCTTCACCCCGCGATTATTACGGTATGCGAACTCATCCCTTGAGTTTATCCGTCATATTCCGCCCATCGCCTTGGTACCGCTTTTCATTCTCTGGTTCGGGCTTGGGAACGGGGCCAAAATCGTGACGATTGCCCTGGCGGTTTTTTTCCCCATCTTTTTGAATACGTTCACTGCTCTTCGCGCTATTGATCCGCAGCTCTTAGAAGTCGGATCTATTTTTCGCTTCAAGCTATCGGAGCGTTTTTTCCTCATCGCTCTGCCGGGGATGATTCCTCTGCTGCTGACGGGAGTCCGCCTGGGACTCGGATATTCATGGAGAGCGCTCATCGGTGCGGAAATACTGGCCGCATCCTCCGGATTGGGCTTCCTCATACTGGAAGCGGAACAAATGGGGCGATCGGACAGAATATTACTGGGAGTCATCATTATTGGGATTCTGGGCTCCATGATGGATTATACGTTACGCATCGGCATTCGGCGCATAGCGCCATGGATTGAGTAAACAGGAAAGAGAGGCCTTCGATCATGAAAAAAAGCACGCCGTTTTTTATTGCCCTTCTCGCCATCTTTGCCCTATTGATCCTTTACAGCCCGGCAACGGCGGAAGTCGCCCCTCAACGGATACGCATCTCCCAATGGCACCTTCCGCTAAACCTTCCGGTTATTGCGGCAGAAACGTGGAAAAGCTATGAAAAAGCATTCCCCAAAAGCAACGTGGAAACGCTGTCCCTTGCCTCAGGGCCCAAACAGTTGGAGGCCATGGCCGCGAAAGAGCTGGATATCGCTCAAGGAATTGGAGCCGCAGCCGTCCTCACGTCAGTAGCCAATGGCCTGGACGTGCAAATTATCGGCGTCAACAGCCGATCCCCCAAAGCCTTTGCCGTCGTAACTTTGAACCCAAAGATTAAAAATATATCCGATTTAAGGGGCAAGAAAGTGGCCGGCCTGCGCGCCTCCGTTGTCCATCAAGTCTTTTCTATCGCCCTAGCCGAAGCGAGGATGACAGAAAAAGAAGTGGAATTTTTCCCGATGCCCATTGCTCAAGCCGCAACCACCCTGCTCACAGGGAAAGTGGACGCCGCCCTATTAGTCGGATACGAAATCCGGCGAGCGCTCAAGGCGGGCGGGCGCATCCTGGCGGATGGGCAGGGGCGAGTAGAGGGACTGAGCCTGATTGTCGCGCGCAGAGATTTTATCCAAAAGTACCCGAGCACTATTCGGCAATTCCTAAAAGTCAGGGAAGAAATTATCGCCCGCATCAACAAAAACCCGGCTGAAATACAATCCATAGCGGCAAAGAAGCTGAGCCTCTCCCTGCCGGATCTTAAAGAGATGCTTTCCTGGTATGATTTTTCCACAAAACTAACCGACAAGGATAAAATCAGCCTCAAAAAAACGGAGGACTACTTGCTCAAGCAGCGATTGATCCGCAGCCCAATAGAGCGATCGAATCTTTTGTATTAGAAACCTCCCAGAGAAGGGGTCCAATTATAGGAGACCAGGGACAGATGCCCCTCCTCTTCTTCTATGACATGGACCCCGCAGTAATCATGCCGAAAGCTGAATATTTTTCCAAGCGGCAACCCAAACAGCTCGCACAGCAAAGCCCAGAAAAAACCGCCGTGCGCGACTAACAGAATATTATGCGACCGGCTGGGTTCTTCAAGAAGGGATTTAAAAGCGAGCACCGAACGGCTTTTCAGCTCTTCAAACGTCTCCCCCCCGGGCGCACTCACGCTGGTGATATCACGCCCGCGGGCCTCGTATAACTCGGGAAACTGTTTTTGAATCCTGTCGGTTGTAACCCCTTCCCATTCGCCCATGAAAATCTCTCTGTATTGCGGATGCACTTCGATGCCGGGGGTTACCTGCCAGTTTTGTTCGACAATGATTTCCGCCGTTCTTTTCGCTCGCGTCAAATCGCTTGTGACCACGCGATCAAAGGAGATATTGGAGAAAACACGCCCCAGTTGCTCCGCCTGCAATTGCCCTTCTTCTGAAAGCGCATAATCCGTATGCCCGTACATGTAATGCTTTGCCTCCGGGAATTCCGGCTTTCCATGACGCACGAGCAACACCCTGCGCGGTCTGTGCATATGCCTTGACAAATAAACCACACCCCTTTAGGCCTCATACTTTAGCTTGAGATGGCCTTCTGTTCAAGCCACAGAAGAGGGGCGGAAATGGATAACCCAATCTCCGCCCCTCTTTATAAGCTCTTAGCATTTAATGCTGTCAATTTTTTCTATTTGGGGGCGAGCTCCTTGCGGAATTCGTCCATCAAAGGCTTGGTCATGTTCTTCTCCAGCTTCGGCCAAGTGGTCGCGCAGGCCTCTGCAAGGGGCTTAAGCTGATCCTGCGTGTAGGTAAAAACCTTAATTCCTTTTTTACGCATCAGCTCCATGTACTTGTCATCCTCTGCCTTCGCGTTCGCAATACTGCGCATCGTCGCCCTTTTCATTACGTCTTCGATTACTTTTTGATCCGCCGGTTTGATTTTATCCCACGTTTTTTGGCTGATCATGTAATTCAGGCACTCAACAGAGTAGTTTGTGTTGTACCAGTATTTGAGCACATCGCCGAGAATGGTATACGCAGCAGCAACGGGATACCCGTTAACGCCGTCACAGACGCCCGTCTGCATGGACTGATACACATCTGCGTAAGGAATGGTGACCGTGCGGTAGCCCATCGCATCCGCAGCCAATTTATACACGTCCATATTGGGAACGCGAACCATAACGCCCTTGCTGACCTTAGGATTCAGAGGATCCTTAACCGGCTTCGTCGTCCCCGTCCCGATCATTCCTTCGATATAAAAACCAAGCAACTTGACACCAAGACGGCTGGTCATCTCATCCATCTTGTCAAAAAGCCATCCATCCGTAGCAAAGACTTTTTTGACGTCATCGTAGCCCTTAACAAAACCATTAATATAAACAAGCTCCAGGCGGGGGTCAAACTGACTGGGTACGGAGATATTGGACATATCAATCGTGCCGCGAATCTGCTCTTCAAAAACAAGAGTATAGTCTCCAAGCTAATTGGCGGGATAAACTTTAACTTCAACGCGTCCTTTTGTCTTTTCTCCGATTTCCTTAGCAATATCCTTCATCAGGATACTTGCAGGATGGTTCGCGGGTGACTGTCCTGCAAACTTCAAAGTGATCTCCGGTGCGGCCTCCGTCATTCCGATGAAAAGAAAAACCTGCAAACAAAGAACGGATAAAACCCCTAAAAAACGTGCGTATCTGCCATAACTCTTCAAGCAAACCACTCCTTTCCATATTTTGGAAACATAGGAATAAACACGCATCACTGAGTTTACAAAAAGCACC
>JAGPAO010000015.1 GCA_018063805.1 Synergistaceae bacterium
GCACGAAATCGTTCGCATACTGGACACTTTTACGGAGCTTACAGCGGAGCTGGAGGCGGAGCTGGAGGCGGAGCTGGAGGCGGAGCTGGAGGCGCGGAAAAAACAATACGAATACTACCGAGATCAACTGCTGACGTTTAAGGAGGTTTCCCCATGAGCACGTATAACATCGTCGCCGAAACGAGCGAATCCACCGTCGTCGCCGAATACATCCCCGATCGAGTCCGCAGCAAAGATTACCAAAGCGAGGCCGATCTGGAAAGGGACTTCATCCTCTGCCTCTGCGCTCAGGGGTATGAACGGTTAGAGATACAAACGGAAGCGGAGCTTGTCGCCAACCTGCGCCGCCATCTGGAGCTGTTAAACAACATCTCCTTCTCCGACGACGAATGGAAGCGGTTTTTCGCACAAAATATCGCCGCCACAAACGAAAGCGTCGCGGAAAAAACGCGCAAGATACAGGATGACAACGTGCAAATCCTGAAGCGCGACGACGGAAGCACCAAAAACATCAAGCTGATCGACAAAAAGAACATCCACAACAACCGCCTGCAGGTCTTAAACCAGTATAGCGAGACCGAGGGGCACCGCGAAACACGCTACGATGTCACCGTGCTGGTCAACGGCTTGCCCCTCGTGCATATCGAGCTGAAACGCCGCGGCGTCGCCATCCGCGAGGCGTTCAACCAGATCAAACGCTACCAACGGGATAGCTTTTGGGCGGGCTGCGGCCTGTATGAGTACGTGCAGATATTCGTCATCAGCAACGGCACGCACTCAAAATACTATTCCAACACCACGCGCTACCAACACATCAAAGAAGAGGGAAACAGCAGCGCAAAAAACAGCAAAAAGACGAGCGACAGCTTTGAATTTACAAGCTACTGGGCGGACGCGGGGAACAGAGTGATTGCGGATCTTTCCGGCTTTGCCAAAACCTTTTTTGCAAGGCATACCCTTTTGAATATCCTCACGCGCTACTGCGTGTTTACGTCCGAAGAGCTGCTCTTGGTGATGCGCCCATATCAAATAGCCGCCACCGAAAAAATAATCAGCCGTATCGAAGTGTCCGCCAACTACAAAAAAACGGGGACGATTGAAGCGGGGGGCTATATTTGGCATACCACCGGATCGGGCAAGACACTCACCAGTTTTAAGACGGCTCAACTCGCCACGGCTCTGCCCTCGGTGGATAAGGTGCTCTTTATCGTTGACCGAAAGGACCTCGACCACCAAACGATGATCGAGTATGACCTTTTTGAAAAAGGTGCGGCAAACAGCAACACATCGACCAAGGTACTCAAAAAACAGCTGGAAAACAAGGACGTCCGCATCATCATCACCACCATTCAAAAGCTGGATCGATTCATCGGCAAAAACAAGGGGCATGTGGTGTATAAACAGCATATGGTGCTGATTTTTGACGAGTGCCACCGCTCCCAGTTCGGCGATATGCATCAGAAAATCGTAAAGACATTCAAAAATTATCACCTGTTCGGCTTTACGGGCACGCCTATTTTTGCGGTGAACGCAGCAAGCAGTAGCCGTTCTCTCTTATACACCACGCCGCAGACGTTTGGCGAAAAACTGCACACCTATACCATTGTCGACGCCATTAATGACGGCAATGTCCTGCCCTTCAGAATTGATTTTATCAACACAATTCAGAAAAAAGAGCATATCCATGACGCCAACGTCCGCGCCATAGACATTGAAAAAGCCATGGGGGCGCCGGAGCGCGTGCGCGAGGTAACCCAATACATCCTGGATCATTTTGATCAGAAGACAAAGCGCAGCACGTTTTATACGCTGAAAGGGCGGAGGCTTGCCGGGTTTAACTCGATCTTTGCCGTGGCGTCCATCTCGATGGCTAAAAAGTATTACACCGAGTTTGCAAAACAGCTGGCGGAGCGAAAAAACAAGCTGACAGTAGCCACCATTTTCAGCTTTAGCCCCAACGAAGACGACCCGGAGGATCTGTTGCCCGAAGAGGGTTTTGAGACGGACAAGCTGGATAAAAGCTCCCGTGATTTTTTAGATAGCGCGATTAAAGACTACAACAGCGCGTTTAACACCAGTTTTGACACCTCCGCGGATAAATTCGAAAACTATTACAAAGACCTTTCTAAGCGCGTGAAAAGTAGAGAGGTTGATTTGCTGATCGTGGTCAATATGTTTTTGACCGGCTTTGACGCAAAGACGATGAACACGTTGTGGGTGGATAAGAATCTACGACAGCACGGACTCATCCAAGCGTTTTCGCGCACCAACCGCATCTTAAATTCCGTCAAAACGTTCGGCAATATTATCTGCTTCCGCGACTTAAAGGATGCGACCGATGAAGCCATAGCCCTTTTCGGCAACCCGGAGGCGGGCGGCATTGTCCTTTTAAAATCCTACAGCGACTACTACAACGGCTACGAAGAGGACGGCACGTATACGCCGGGGTACGCACAGCTTATTGAAGCACTGCTGGAAAAATTTCCCCCGGGTCTGCCCATTGAGGGAGAAGAGGCGCAAAAGGACTTTATCCGCCTGTACGGCGCGATCCTGCGGCTCAACAACATCCTGACGGCCTTTGACGATTTTGCAGGCAATGAAATCCTGCCCCCGCGAGATTTTCAAGACTACCAAACGATGTATATCGATCTTTATCAGGAAATGTCAAAGGGGAAAAGCGCGGACAAGGAGGATATCAACGATGATATCGTCTTTGAGATGGAGCTCGTCAAGCAAATAGAAGTAAATATTGATTACATCCTCATGTTGGTGGCAAAGTACCGCGAGACGAACTGCACCGATAAGAATATCCTTGTGACCATTGGCAAGGCGATCGGATCGAGCATGGAGCTGCGCAGCAAGAAAAAGTTGATTGAAGATTTTATCGCCGGGGTCAATCTCACAACCAATGTCGATGACGAATGGCCCGTGTATGTGGCGAAGCAAAGAGAAAACGACTTGCAGACCATTATCGCCGAAGAGCGATTAAAGCCGGACGAAACGCAAAAGTTTATCGCGTCCGCCTTCCGCGATGGGGTTTTAAAGACAACGGGCACCGATATGGATAAAATACTCCCCCCGATTTCACGCTTTTCCGCCGATCGGGCGGGTAAGAAACAGAGCGTCATCGAAAAGCTGGCGGCTTTTTTTGAAAAGTATTTCGGGGTGGCTTGATATGGGACACCAACGGTGAGACAACGTCAAGACGCCTCACCCAAAGTATCCCGGCTCGTAAATCTAAAGCTTCTCTCCGTTTTTAATGATGATGAGTTCTTCGCAAGAGCGAGGCGGTTCAACTCTGTTTTTTTTGATGGAGGTGGGAAGCACAATCGCGGTTGTTATCCGTCCGTGTTTGGTAATTTGAATCAGCATTTCTTCCAAGAATTCAAGAGAGGGGACGAGGACTTCCATAAAATAATCATTGTTTCCGGTTACGCTCCAACAGGAAACGACCTCCGGGAAGGCCGCTAAGGTCTTTGTTAACACTGTATCAGGATTGTCATACTTAGTTGCAAGAGAAAGGATTGCCGTGCATGAATACCCGACTTTCCTAGGATCAACAACCGCCCTGTAGCTGGTGATGATTCCCAATTCCTCCATTCGTCTAACTCTCTCTGCAACGGCAGTGGACGAGAGATTGACTATCTTGCCCAGGTCACGGAAAGAAATTCTGGCGTTTTCCTGGAGTGTTTCCAGTATTTTCCACCCTATCTCATCCATTACCCGGAGATTTCTCTCATCCATTCCGCCACACACCCCTTTTAGCTGTTTTCTCTATTTATTCTACAGGATTTCCTATTCATCGGAGAAGTTTTTTGTTTTAGTCTTATGAGTCACCCAACCTTTCAACGGCATTGGGCACCCACATATCTGTCACTCCCCTATTACGCGATTACTCCCTTTCCAAAGCTCTTGTGAGGCAAGTTGGACCACCGCCGCCCTTGCAGGTAATATCCTCCGCAGGATAGGTGTAAACCTTACACCCCGCAGCTTCGAGAGCTGCTTTTGTCAGCGGGTTGCCATCCGGAATAACCACAACGCGTGGGGCGAGAGCTAAAACATTAGGCCCGAAAGTATCGTATTCAGAATCGGGTACAACCACGTACTGATAGCCGCGACGATCTAGGTCCTCTCGCATGGGTATCGGCATCTGCTTGGGGTAAATGACGGCTAAATCTTTATCAATCGGACTGATAAACGACATGATGTGGAGACATTCATCCGGCCCATTCCACCAGGGGAGTCCATAGGAGACAACTTCAAAATCGCTTCCGGCAAGTTTTTTAAGCTGGGAGATGCCCTCGCGATTTGTGCGAAAACTGCTGCCTACAGCCAAGGTATTTTCATCTATCCAGACGGAATCCCCGCCTTCATGAGTGCCGGGATCCTCGACCCATCCTCTGATAGAAATGCCTTTTTGTTCGAAAAATTTCCCCATGGCCTGAGCTTCACCTCGACGCTCCGGTTTACCCATATTGAGCAAAATCATTCCCTTGTTAGTGGTTACGAGAGGATCATGCGTGTAGATGGAATCGAGTCCGGTATTAGGAGCCTCCGGTAGCATGAGGACTTCTGCAGCATACTGTTTGATTATCTCCAGTAAACTCTCAAATTCATCCATCACTCGGTTCATATCCACCGAAGCCGGATAATGGAGTTTTTGCCATTGTTTGTGCGCATTTTCCTGAGAAAGGTATGCATGCTTCGGGTGTTTCATAAGGATTTTTTTGATCGTTCCGTACTCGTTTTGGCTGCTCATGCGATGTTCCCCCTTGTGTTTGCTGTATTAAGATGTGTTTTTTCTGTTTACATTAAAACAGAAAAAACAGGGACGTAACAGTGATGAAACTCGACAAAGGGTGTTTTTTTCTTGAATAAGAAGCTAATTTTTTCTGGTTTTCTTGACTTTTCATCGAGAGCAAGAGAGCTGTTCCTTGTCGGATAAAATCGTAGGGTCGGTATGCGTATCCTAAAAACTCAATCATCATAATTGAGTTATATAAAATACAAAAAATGGAGCGATTCCGAGCAATATTGCTGGAGTTGCCAGATTCGGGAAGTCATACGGCGGTTGTTGATTGATTGGAATGATAACTAAAAAAACCACCGTGTCATTGAAGTAACGCCCCCTTCTGCTCTTCATGGAACCCCGGTAATGTTTTGAAGAAATCCCCCAGTAATTTAATAGGGTAAAATCCCGGTTGAGGCAACGGCCTTTTTTGAAAAATATTTCAGGGTTGTTTGATCGCAGTATTTCGTAGTTGACACCAATTGGTGTTTCCGTTTATCTTAGGTGCCTATCTTAATACATTATCTCGAAAGGGGGAAGAATAATGGCGCAGTCCTTAACGTGATATTCCGGCTTGTTTGCGTGCATGGTATGCACTCTTCAAAGCGTTAAAAAAGGAATTTCCAATAATATGTGGATGCGCTTGTTTCTTCCCTCCATTCGGGATCACAAGTAAACCCTCTCCCCTTTTTTATTTGATCGCAATGAATGTTTGCAAAACAGCTTTTCCTCGTTGAAAAGCTGGTGTTGTTTTGTTGTGGACAGAAAGGAAAAGCATGAAACCAAACGAGAAAAAAGTTGGTATCAATAGTCGCTTTTGCGTTGAAAACACCTCGCCCCTGTTAGGGTCTTCAGCGCAATTTTTCACGCTGCGCCTCTTCCCCGGGCAGGAATTGTTAACGGAAATTCGATCTTTTGTGGCTCAAACAGGCTTAAAAGCCGGGTTTATCGCGGCTGTTGTGGGCAGTCTTTCTCACGTATCGTTGCGTTATGCCGGACGTTCAGAAAGCTTTCTGACGGAGGGGTGTTTTGAGGTGATTTCGCTTTCCGGAACGCTAGATGCGCAAGGAGAGCACCTGCATCTTTCCATTTCAAACCCTCAGGGGCAATTGCTGGGAGGGCATGTAATGGCGGGGTGCATCGTCAGAACGACGTTAGAACTCGTCATCGGTGTTTTGCCGGAAGTCTTTTTTTCTCGAGAACAATGCGCTATTTCAGGTTATCCGGAGCTCAAGATTACTCAGCGCTCTGAGTAAAATTTTAAAAAAATAGGAGATAAATTCAAAAATGAAAAATAAAACGCTGACACTCATCGTCACCTGTATTGCTATCAACATGGGATTGGGACAAATCGCTTCTTTTTTAAAGCTCCCCATCTTTCTTGACACCATAGGAACAATCCTTGCGGCAATCCTTCTTGGCCCGTGGATAGGTCTTTTAACGGGATTATGCACAAGCCTTCTTAAGGGCGTTCTTTTTGGCCCGACAGCTGCGGCTTTTGCGCCTGTCGCAATGGTGATCGGGTTTGTCCCCGGAATGTTGAACCGTTATGGTATGTTTCGCTCAATTCCTCTTGCAACCGTAACCGGCGTCATAACGACTCTTTGTCTGACGGTAGTGGCCGTCCCCATACGTCTTTATCTTTTTGGCGGCGTGACGGGATCAGGGGCCGATTTTATGGTGGCCTATCTCAGTGTTCTTGGGCAAAATCTATTTGGAGCTGTCGCCTGGACGGTAATAACGGCCAATCTTGTCGATAAAGTGGCGAGTTGCCTTATCGTTTACACCCTCATCAAGCAATTGCCGGAACGCATACGTGCGCAGTTTCCGAACATAGGGAAAATGAGATAAGTGAACGATGAATAAGGGGAACGTGCAGCAGATCGGCCTGTTGGGCGGAGCCTTGTTTTTATGGGCTGTCTGCTCTATGTTGTTGCCCCCTATCCCCTATGTTTTAGCTATGTCTTCTCTGGCATCGTTGGCGCTCGTGCTAGACGCCTCCGGACGGAAACGCTTAAAGGGGGTAGCGCTCTTTATGCTCCCCCTTGCCTTGGGTTTTGTTCTCGTTCATGGGACCATCATCTATTCCGAAGGGCAATGGGACACGCTGGGAAAGGCAAAAGCGCTTTGGGCTCTTGGGTTGTGGCTGCGGATATTATCCGTCATTGCCGCAAGCCAGTTGTATTTGAAAAAAGTGCCCGCCCCTCAGTTGGTGCGCTATCTGCTGGCTTCCTCTTTGCCGGTCAGCGCGGCCTTTATTCTGGCGGCTCCCACTTTGCTGTTGGAGCAGATCAAAATCCGTTTTGCGCAGATACAAGAAGCGCAGCTCGCGCGCGGGGTGCCCATTAAGGGTACATTGAAAGAACGAGTCTCCTCTCTCATGGCATTGCTTTTCCCCCTCATCTTGGGGCTTTTGAGCGATCTTCCGGATAGAAGCGCGGCGCTTGATAGCAAGGCTTTTAAGCTGTTCCCCTATCGAAATTCCTTGCTTCGCGATAAAGACAAACAGCGAATCTATCCCCGGAGTGCAGCCGATACGACAAACGAAGAAACAAAACCGCTCATCGTTCAGAAAGGAATTTTTTACGCCCCGATGGCCGATACGCCCCTGCTCGCTATAGAAAAATGGGAGTTGTCTGCGGGGGAATGGGTGCTGATTCGCGGTGGAAATGGCAGTGGAAAATCCACGTTAGGACAGATTCTTTCCGGAGGGATTCCGGAGCACCGCCCGGGGAAATTGGCGGGAACGTGGCAAATTTCTGGCGTTCCTCTTTCAGAAAAAGAAGCGCTCGCGTGGTCTCCTCACACACAGCTGGTGCAGCAAAACCCGTCGCTGTGTTATTCAGGCTGCACCTTCACAGTCCAGGAAGAAATAGCCTTTGGCCTTGAAAACGTAGGACACGCTCACGACTGTATCCGTGAGCGCGTCCTGGAGGCACTCGCAATCGCGATGATCCCTCACTTAGCCGATAGGCTCTTACTCGAATTATCCGGCGGAGAAGCTCAAAAAGTACTGCTCGCTGCCAGTATCGCAATGCGCCCTAAAATCCTGATTTTAGACGAGGCTTTCAGCCGAATCAGTTATCGCGATATCGTCCCGATTTTGGAAAACATAAAAAAATGGAGCGCACAACACGCTGTTGCGGTCATATTGCTTGAGAGAAACGGTGAACAAGCGGCCTCCTTTTGCACTCAATTTGGGTTTTTAAACGATGGAAAATTGCAATGGAACACATTCACACCTCAATCGGAACGTCTGGCCCCCTGTTTCGAGAATCGATCCGGAGATCGAGATGACTCCCATCCCCTGCTGCGATTAAAGGAGGTCGCGTTTTCGTGGAACCAGACGGAACCGCCCTTGTTGTCAGATATCAATGTTCAAGTGTATGCAAAAGAACGCATTGTGCTGCTTGGGGCAAATGGGGCCGGAAAATCCACCCTGTTTCGCCTCTGCGCGGGGTTACTCTGCCCTTCCGGCGGAGATGTTTTAATGGGAGAGCAACCCGTTGACCGGCTGCTCCCCCAAGAGCGTACAAAGAAAATAGGGTTTCTCTTTCAAGAGCCCGAACGGCAGATATTCCGCCCAACCGTTCAAGAGGAGATTCTCTTTTCCTTGAGAAACGAGCCCCTTTCCCCGGAGCAAAAGCAAGAACAATTACAGGCGATTTTGTTAAAAACGGGGTTGAAGGGGAAGGGACAAAAACACCCGCTTGATTTAAACTCGGCGGAGCGAAGAATGGTCGCCGTGGCATCGCTGAGTATTTGTAATCCTTCGTTGTTTTTGCTGGATGAACCCACGCGGGAGCTTGATGTTCAGTGGATGGAGCTTTTTTCACAGTGGTTACAGACAGTCGATGCGGCTGTACTTGCGATTAGCCACGACCCAACTTTTGTTGAAAACTGTTTTCACACAAGTTGGGTGCTTAAAGATGGAAAAATACAAATAAAAAAATGCTAAGGAGGGAAAAACACTGAACGCAACCATCTGCTTAATGTTTTGGAGAAATCCTCAAGCCGCTTAATCCGGTAAATCCCGCTTAAACGGACGGCGTCTTTTTAAAAAACCCCGTGCAGAAGCTCCGTTTCTGGTGTACTATTGAGTTGAGCCGGAGTTCACCCCTTTTATGATGTAATGTTTTTACTAACTTCATTACTAGCTGGGCATTGAACGATGGGCTCGTTTTATATACCGCTATAGGGACTTGGTCCAAAGCACAAAAGGAGGTGAACAAAAAGGGGTGCAAAGGCAATCGCTCCTTTAGAACCGACACTCGCGACACGGGGTGCGTCTCATATACTTAAAAGAAAGCGTGGAGATAGGGATGGATTTTATCAAAAATGCGCTGACGCTTACCAACTCAATGGATGCCGCCACCGCGATGCTTGCTATCGTCATGGTTGCGTACGCCTTAGGAGATTTTGCTTCCTACAAGACTAAAGCGTATTTCTCAATGATATTTGTTACGGGTTTTATTCTTCTGTTTGGGTTCTGGTTTGGAATCCCTAAGAATGTCTTCGACGTTACGGTTCTTGGAAGCTACGCGATGATCTCATTACCGCTCATTCTGATTCATATGGGTAGTATGATGAAACTCAATGATATCAAGCAGGAGTGGCGTACCGTTGTCGTCGCCGCTTCAGGTCTGGTGGCACTCACAATAGGGCTTTATGTCGTAGCAAGCCCCATATTGGGCAGCAAAGTAATGGCTCTGACAGCTGCCGGCCCCATCTCCGGAGGGATTGTCGCCACCATTATTGTGCAGGAAGCAGCCGCCAAGGTTGGTCTTGAAAAGCTGGCGGTCTTTGCTACCTTGCTGTTGGTGCTGCAAAATTTTGTAGGATTGCCGATCGCATCAATTTGTTTGAGAAAAGAGGCGCGCTCCCTGCTGCACAAGCGGGATAATGGGCTTCTTCTAAATGAGGGCAGTGCCGTAAAATCGGATCCGGAAGTTGCCACGTGGCCCATTTTCCCCAAGATGCGCAAAGAGGTTCAAACGCCGTTTATCTTGCTGGCAAAAGCCATTGTGGGCGGCGTCCTGGCTCTCTACCTTGCTCAGTGGTACAACGGATTTGTCTTCTCGATTGCCGATTCAACGGGGATGGCGTGGGTGAAGTATTTTCAGATTCATAAATTGGTTATGAGCCTTGTAGTCGGTATCATGCTCTACGAGGTGGGTTTTCTGGAATATCGCATTCTGGACAAGGCCAATGCCTCGGGGTATGCGTTTTTCTTCTGTCTGATCCTGGTCTTCGTCAGTCTTCCCAAGGCAGAACCCAAACTCGTTATGGAGCTGTTGTGGCCCATCGTTGTCGCCTTTACGGTTGCCGTATTTGCTATTATCTTGACTACCTGGGGACTTTCCAAGCTCGTCGGTTATTCTTGGGCGATGTGCACGGCCATTGCCGTTACGTGCCTTTTTGGTTTTCCGGGAACATACATCATCACCGATGAAGTCACCACTGCCGTTTGCCCGTCGGCTGAGGACAAACAGTTCTGCATGGATCACATTCTGCCTAAGATGTTGATCGGCGGTTTCGTAACGGTCACCATCGGATCCGTCGTTTTGGCGGGAACGATTGCGCAGATGATTTTGAACTCCGGCCCGCAATAAACTAAAAAACACCATCCGTGAGAAAGAGGGGAATTTATGATGTTGGAAAAGATCAAAGAAACGGTAAAAAAATATGAGGGGAAAGTGCTGGATTTGCGGCGGCATTTCCATATGCACCCCGAGATTTCGTGGAATGAAAAGGAAACAACCAAAAGGGTAGCAAAAGAACTGGAGGAAATGGGAATTTCCATCATTAAAGTGGGCTTTGGCGGAACTGAATGCGGGGTGCTTGCCGAGATTAAGGGCGGCAAACCCGGTAAAACCGTCGCCTTGCGCGCGGACATGGACGCCCTGCCTCTTACGGAGGAAGTAGAAAGCCCCTTTAAATCCAAGAACGATGGAGTGATGCACGCTTGCGGGCATGACGCACACACGGCGATGTTAGTGGGAGCCGCTGCCGTTTTACAGGAGCACAGACAAGACCTTAAAGGCAATGTGCGCCTTATTTTCCAGCCCGCAGAAGAGCATGGCCGAATTCCGGGAGCTCAGGCCATGATCGATGGCGGTGCTCTGGATGGCGTGGATGCTGTTTTCGGGCTCCATATTATGCCCAACTTGGAAGTGGGTAAAATCCAGTACGCCCTCGGACCGATTATGGCGGCCGCCGATGCGTGGCATTTAACGGTAAAGGGCAAGGGGGGGCACGGATCGGCACCGGAGACCGCAGTGGACCCCACCATTGGCGCAGCCCATACGATTGCAGCACTGCAAACGCTCGTTTCACGGGAAATCCCCCCGCAAGAAACGGCCGTTGTGAGTGTTGGCGGCATAAAGAGCTCCTCTCATGTTTTCAACATTATTCCGGATCGGGTGGAGATCACCGGCTCTGTTCGCACCTTTAACCCCAAAGTACAAGATGCGGTAGAAGAAGGCATGGCTCGCATCGCCCGCAATAGCTGCGAGGCGCATCGCTGTGTTGCGGATTTTAAGTATGAGCGTTTCCTGCCCGCAACGATCAACAACGATGCGGCAGCCGAACTCGTAAAAAATACGGCAATTAAGGCACTGGGAGCGGAAAATGTGGAAAAAACAGCCCCTCTGATGGGATCTGAGGACTTCAGCATGTTCTTAAATAAAGTCCCCGGCGCATTTTTCTTCCTCGGCGTGGGCAATAAAAAGAAGGGGATCACGTACCCTTACCACTCGCCTCTCTTTGACTTGGATGAAGATGCTTTGGCGATTGGTGTGCGCCTCCATTCCGGTCTCGTGATGGCTTACTTGGATCAGGAGTAGCACTTCGTTTTACGGAATATCAATAAGAAATAGCGAGGGGATCCCCCTCGCTATTTCTTTATCGGAGATGAGGGGGTTAAAAAGATGAAGAAAACCACTTTCGTCAGACTGGTTTTGGCTTTAGCCGTGCTCTTTATCCTTATTGGTACAGCGATGGCAGATGAGTACATGGTTACTCGTCCGATTGCGGCCATTACGCAAAAAGCAGGGATGCTCGTAAAGATAAAACCGAACGAGGATATTTACGAGACTAAGGGCGTTGAGGGGTGTATCGTTTACGGAAACAGAGTGACGGCAACCCCGGTAAAGGGAATCTACGCCGAAACATGGTTGGAACTCCGAGACTCGGGAAATAAAAGCCTTGGCTTTATCGAAAAAAATGCCGTTACCCCCTTCCCCAAGTATCAGCCCATCAAGACGAAACCCTTTTGGGTCAAAAAAGAGGGAATGGAACTCTTTCTCCTTCCGGGGAAATACCCCACCTCTAAATTGAACCCGTTCAAGCTCTTAAAAGGGGTCACCGTTCAAGGAGTCGGTACCACAAGCCAAGGGGGGAAATCGTGGGTACTCCTGCTCTTTGATAGTTTCTACGAAAACGGCACCAGCGGAGGCGTAGGGGCACGCTACGCCTGGGCACGCGCCGAGGATATGATCCCGTTGGAAACCTATCGGGCGAACCACGCGAAAATAGACCCGGCAATGCTCCCTAATGCAATCCTTAAAACGCAGCGCAACTGGAATGTGTTCCCCATTAATAAGGCGTCTAAACAAAAACTACAGGCCTCCGGCTTTTTTATTGACGGAACGCCGGTATTCAGACGTTCTCTTAAATTTGATGATATGCTGGATGCTTACAGGGAATTAGATTATATTGAATCCGAGAACATGGCGACAATAGATAGGGCACTGATGCCCGTCTTTGTCACCACAGATGTCGCCCTGCACTCCTTTCACCTGATTTTTGACCGCATGCTGCAAAGTGTGGAGCAGGACCACTTTTCTCCTCTGCTGAAACAACTTCTCACGGCGATGTTGGAATCCCTTGATCGGCAAAAAGTTTCTGCCAACGGAACGGAACACAAAAGTGCCCTCCTGGTGCGCGACTACTTGACGCTTGCGCTACGCCTGCTCGGCGATGAAAACAGACCGCTCAACGAGAGAAGCAAGGTGGAATTGGGGCGCATCCTGGAGGCGAAAAAGGTGGAAAAGTCCTCCTTGACGGGAAAGCGGGAGGATTATACTTTTTTTGCCCCAAGAGGGCACTACACCATTACCCCGCAGCTTCAGCAATACTTTCGCGCGATGACACTCCTTGGAGGTACCACTTTTTATCTTACTTCTGATGACGGAAAAGCGGATTTGCAAAACACTGCGGCTATCGCCCTTCTTTGCTCTCTCATTGAGGATCCTGCTGTCCAAGAACTGTGGAAAAAAATGTTCGACCCCTTCACCACGCTCATGGGTGCATCCAACGATAATTCCTGGTATGACTACGGCCCTGTCGTCAAAAAAATTATGGGTAACAAACCGGATCTGAATAACACGGAGAAACTAAAGAGCCTCAACTCCGCGCTGAAAAAGGCCGGCAGACGCCCGCTGGTTATCGGGCGTCCGGCCCCGCAACTCAACGCGACCCAAAAGGAGCGCGAGGAGGATGCGGTGGGATTTCGTCTGATTGGACGCCGCTTCACCTTTGATGCCCTTATCTTTAACCTTCTGACGGCACCGCAGACGGGAAGCGCAGAGAAACCAAGAAATCTCCCCGATCCCCTGGATGTAATGGCTGTTTTGGGATCTCAAGCGGCTCTAAAAGAAACCAAGCCCTTTTTCTGGTTTGATAATTATGAAAAAAACCAGCGGGATCTGATCGTGCGATGGGGAAAATTCAAAAAAGACGGAAACATGTCCGAGAATATCTACAGCGAGTGGCTCCGCCTGTACACGCAGCTTTTCTCCCACTCCGGCAGCAAGCAATTCTTTTACAATACGGACAACTGGAAGTACAAGAAGTTGCTGACGGCATCGGCATCGTGGACAGAATTAAAACACGATACCATTCTCTACGCGGAACAAAGCGGAGCGGAAATGGGAGGCGGAGGCGAAACGTGGAGCCCCGCGCAGTTCCTTTACCCGGAACCGAGAGGATATGTGGAGCCGGAACCCCAAATCTTCCGTGCCCTCGCCGATACATCTAAACAACTTCAACTATTTTTAAAACCGTTGAGAACTCCCTCACTGGATGCATACGCGGAAAACCTGGAGCAGTTCGCCGGTTTGATGAAACAGCTGAGCAGCATTGCGCAATTGCAGATGGAGGGCAACCCCCTCTCCGCGGAGGATTATCGTTTTATCCAATCAGCCGCCGGTGATCTTGCGCCTCTGGTGCTCCCGCCCAAGCTCAAATACAACCTCTTCAGCGAGAAGGAAATGGAAATGCTCAAAATGCCCCTGATCGCCGACGTAGCGACAGATTTTGCAGAGGGACGGGTTCTTTATGTGGGGACGGGAACCCCGCGGCGAATCCACGTCTTTGTCAACGACTCAGGCGGAGGAGGGCGTATCACAACGGGTTTTGTGTTCTCCTTCTACACCTTTGCAAAAAGTTTGAACGACGGCCGCATGAATGATCAAATGTGGAAGAAATGGGTGTACGACAAAACAAGGCAGAAAGAGCTGGAAAAATTACGCCCCTCATGGTACAAGCGCTTAGAGCAATAGACGGAATGAAAATCATTGCACTATTGCTCGCTTTTGGGTTGATCGGAATCCGGTGCGACGCCTCCCCCATCACGATAGGGGGCATCGCACCGCACCACATGGTCGCGGAGAAAAGGATCGTTAATTTTTACGAACAGATCTCCGCGATTGCCCCAAAACCCAAGCGCGTTATTCTGTTGGGGCCGGACCACTTCAACGCGGGAAAAACACCCATTACCCTCTGCGGGTCGGATTGGGAGACGCCATCGGGAACGCTCCGATCGGATGCGGCGCTGAGAGATTTTCTTCTGGAATCCCATACCGTATCAAGACAGGATGACATCTTCCCTAGGGAGCACTCCATCACCGTTCATATTCCGTTTATCCGTCAGTACCTGGGGAACGCCGTTATCCTGCCAATGATCATCCAATCACGAGCGACGGATATTCAAATCCTCACGCTGCGCAAACAGCTGCTGAGCTTTCTTCAAGAGGGGGGAGTGTTGCTGTTAAGCATGGATTTTTCCCACTACAAAACATCCGATGAGGCCGACGCAGAGGATGTAAAATCGCTCGCCTCCATTAAAAATTTCACCGTCAAACGCGGGCTGGATATCGACTGCCCCCGGGGCACGGCCCTCTTTCTCGGTATCATGAAAGACTTGGGTACTACGAATATTTCCATCTTAGGGCATACAAATTCCGGGAAAATTCTCGGGAATAGGGATGCGCCCTCCACCAGCTACTTCACGCTGGTGTTCTTCCAATAAAAAAGTGGGTGCCCTTTTAGGCACACCCACTCCGATTATTGCATTAAACGTCCGCGATTAGGAAAAGAACTCCCCCATCGCATCTGCCGCTAAAATGGCAGCGTACACATCATCCACGGTGACGGCAAACGGCATATTGTAGATGGTCTCTCCCTCCGCACAGGCCAGTTCCGCCACTTTTTTGATCAGGTTATTATTAATTTTTTTGACTCCAAGCCCTCTCAAGGAAACGGGGAGGCCTACGCTCTGACAGAAGGTAATCACCTCATCGAGCAATTCCATCGGCGCATCTTCAAGAATCAGCTGGGTCAGCACCCCAAAAGCCACTTTTTCACCGTGGTAGCGATCGTGGCACTCTTTTAAGACCGTCAGGCCATTGTGGATGGCGTGCGCAGCCGCAAGTCCGCCGCTCTCAAAACCAAGGCCGCTTAGGAATGTATTGGCCTCGATAATATGCTCCACCGCCTTGGTGCAAACGCCTCTTTCCATCGCCACTTTGGCTTTAAAACCCTCTT
Source organism: Synergistaceae bacterium (assembly GCA_018063805.1). Classification (GTDB taxonomy): domain Bacteria; phylum Synergistota; class Synergistia; order Synergistales; family Synergistaceae; genus JAGPAO01. The sequence continues at coordinate 15,617 of JAGPAO010000015.1, forward strand.
CTAAAAGCGTTTTATAGCAAAGCTCACTCAGGGCCATTGCGGCAAGAGTCGGTTTCCCTCCCGCCATCGTTGTCTTCTCTGCCTCTTTAACGGCGCGCGCCTCGAAATACGTCGCAAGTGCATCCCCCATCCCGGCAACCAACAGCCTTGCAGGGGCTTGGGCGATGATCTGCGTGTCTAAGAGAACGACCTCCGGGTTATGCGGAAGTACGAGGTACTCACTAAAAACGCCATCATCCGTGTACAGAACAGAAAGAGCGCTGCAAGGAGCATCTGTAGAAGCGATCGTGGGGACAATCACCACGGGTGCTTTTTTATAATAAGCCACGGCTTTAGCCGTATCAATCAATTTGCCTCCACCAATTCCCACAATGACATCGCACTTTTTTTCCGTCGCCAGAGCAATCAGCTTGTCAATTTCTTTTTTTGAGCACTCACCGTCAAAGCAGCCGAATTCATACTTTTTATCCGTTCCTTTAAAGCTCGCCTCAATGGGATCTTTCACACGAGCCAATCCGGATTTACTCGTCAGCAAAAGGAATTTTTCCCCCAAATGCTGCATGTGCTTTGCCAGATTTCCGAGCTCCCCCTTGCCTTGAATATACTTACCGGGCGCAATCATAATATTCGCCATAGATCATTTCCCCCTTCGTTTGTAATAATATGTGCTATTAATCACAATCAACCGCACGTTATTATCTCACAAAACACCCCAAAACATAGCATAACAAGTGCACACCCTGAGGATCTTTCAATAGCGCCACGTGTTGATCCCGCCGAAATCCTTTACATTCGTGTACCCCAGCTCCGCGAGCTTTTGCGACGCCTTTTTGCTTCGGCTTCCGCTGCGGCAGTAGACAAGAATAAGGGCGTCTTTGTCAGGCAGTTCTTTTTCCGCCCTGGATTCTATCTCGTAATCCGGGATAAGATACGCACCCGCGATATGTTTTTCGTCATATTCCTGCTGCGTGCGAACGTCAAGCAGCGTGTATTTTTTTCCGCTATCCATGATTTCCTTGGCTTTTTCCTGTGAAATCGTCTCATAGGGATGTTCTCCGGACGATTGAAACGCTCCACCGAAAGAGTACAAAACGACCAACGCAAATAAAATGGAGATCATCAACACTGTTTTTTTATTCATATTCCATCGTCCCTTCTGTTACAGACCGCACACACTTTTTAACCTCACCCTTGGGATGGCTTGGAAATACGCATGAGCGCCGGATATTCCCAAATTGCCCCTAATACCACGAGCCCCGTTATAATGCGAAAGACGAGTACCGGACCGAAAAAATCTCCCAGCCACCCCATCATCAACGACACGGCGGCGAAGTTTACCCCCATAAGGAACCACGAAAGCGACACGGCCTGAGGCTGCAAACCAATCGGCACATAATCCGATATCAAAGCCAGGTGCAACGGAAAACCAAGCCCCATACCCACGCCGAAAATAAGCCCGAGGATGATGAGCGATTGAGGCGTTGGGTTTATCGTCGCTAAAAACAACGTGCCCGCAGTGATGATGATCGCCGCCGGGGCTAATTTATTGCGCGGAATACGATCCAACAACTTGCCGCACGAAAGTCTAACCAGCACTCCCACCACGGCGTTTGCGGAAAGGAATAAAGAGGCCATCAGCCCATAATGGCGCGTCATGGGGGCCATAAATGCCGCCGCCGCGTCCGATATACTGAAGAGAAACAGCGAAAGCAGAGCCAACCTGAAATGAGGTATTTTCAAACAGTCACTCAAACCGGCAAATAAACCCTGCCCGCTTTTTTTCGTTGTCCTGTGGCGATGAACCGATTCAATCCCCGGAATCGACGGCGTGATGATAGCCGCCCCCAAACAGACGAGCAACGGCATGAGAATATACAGTCCATTGTGTTGATGGAGAAGCAACCAATCGGCAAAGGGAACAATGGTCATCATCGGGGCAAGCCCTCCGGCCATGATCAGAGAAAAAGCCCGCCCCCTTTCCTCCTCGTCAAAAGCCACTGCCTGATACGTTGCAAGGCCAATCAAAAAAATGCTTGAAGCCACCCCAAGCAGCGCACGGGAGAGAAAACCCGGCCAAAAATGGATTCCGGATAAGAGCACACCGGCGGAACTTAAGACGGAAAGTACGCCCGCCACGATAAAGACCCGTTTGAAACCCCAGTTTTCGACAATATTTGCCAGAAACGGTCTTGAAATAACGGACATAATGTAAAAGGCGGCAACGAGCCAACCGGACGCGTCGCCCGATTTCATCCCTATTTGTGAATAATATACCGGCAAAAAATAACTGACGTTTGAAAAACCAAAGACAAAGAAAAAACTGAGAGCCAGAAAAGCTATTTTCTTTCTGCTCTCCCCCGATAACTTTTCACTGTTCATTGCTCAACCTCAAATCCTGCATTTAAATAGATGTTTCCCTCATGATATTTCTCCTACGACCCTTTAAAGGAGGACAGCAGCTTTTCCTCTATCTCTGTACTCACATCCGACATCAGGTGTCCATCGAGCGTCTCATAATGCGTCATATCCATGTGGATGGGAGTAACGGAGACATACCCTTCCGATACGGCCAGCACGTCGCTTCCGGGAACGAGGTGATCGTCTATCGTTCCCCCAATCCAGAAACAGTCCTGCCCGTGCGGGGTTTTCATGCGCGTCAGTTTGTTTCTGTATCGGCGGATGCCTTTATGCGTAAACCGAACGCCCTTCAGATCGCGCAACGTCACATTGGGGACATTTACATTGAGCATGATTCCCGCCGGGAGAGGGTTGGCCTTTATCCAATCAAGCAACACGACGGCTACCGCCGCAGCCGTCGTGTTGTGGCGAACTCGATCCGCAGCGGCGCAGCAAAGAGAGATCGCCATAGCGCTTTTATCGAACATCAACCCCTCAAACGCAGCACAAACCGTCCCCGAATAGGTCAGATCGTCCCCCAAATCGGCGCCCTGATTGATTCCGGACAGGACAAAATCAATATCATGAAAAAAGGCTTCCAATGCGAGGGTGACGCAGTCTGTCGGGTTTCCGTCGCAGGCGTATGCCGGGGATTTGCTCGAAAACGAACCCGGTTCCAAGAGCCATGCGCGGACGGGGTGATTCATCGTCATCGCATGACCAACCCCGCTACGCTCGCGATCCGGTGCCATCATCCCGGCTAGAAGGCCGCGTTCCGCCAACACTCGGCTTAAAATTTGAATTCCCGGGGAGAGCACCCCGTCATCATTCGTTAAAAGGATCTTCATCGCAAAAAACGCCCCTCGCTTAAAAATTTAGAAGCAGAGATACAATACCTCGAATAATAGGGCTCATCACCGCCTGCAGAACCCCGGTAAAAATCAACGCAAAGAGCACAAACATCCCGTATTGCTCCATCCAAAAATACGCGGGCAGAGCCGATCGGGGCAAAAAAATCGACAATACTTTAGATCCGTCCAACGGAGGAATAGGGATCAGGTTGAAAACAGCCAACCCCACGTTCATGAAGAGCATCGTGTACAGAAAACGCACAAAAGTGCCCATCATCGGCATACTCAAAATCATCGGAGAAAAAAACGGCATCAGGTGAAAAAGAATCGCAACGACAACCGCCGTCAATAAATTTCCGCCCGCCCCTGCAAGGCTGACCAAGACGATATCCCTGCGCGGATTGCGAAAAAATCGGGAGTTGATCGGCACCGGCCGCGCCCAGCCAAATCCCACCACAAGAAGCATCAGCGCCCCGATGGGGTCCAGATGCACCAATGGATTTAAAGAAACGCGCCCCTCAAACCCGGCTGTTTTATCGCCCAGCTTCCACGCAACCCACGCGTGGCAAAATTCGTGAAACGTAATCGCCCACAGGACGGCGGGAAGGCTCAGCAACAACCCCGCTATTCGCGTCCCCAAATCTCCTCCTGAAAATAACATTCAAACGCCACACCCTTTCCGATCTTTCTGCTATTTTACCCCAATGCTCCCTTATTTACCCGCGTGGATTCGCTTACGCAGTTCGTGAATCGTATTGATTTTTTCAACAGGGTTTTTCTCGAGTGCCCACGCCATTTCCTCTTCGCGGTTCGATAAAAACCCGTCCAGCTTCGCCATTTTAATATCCTCAAGTATCCGCCCTATCTCCGGCCCTCTCGAATATCCCAGCACCCGCAAATCCGCTCCCGTAAGAAAAGGCTCAACGTGCGTCAGCTGGTTTAGGTAAAGGAAAACGCGGCGGCGAAGCCTCGCATTATCGGACAGCACGCCCCAAAGGAGAAGAACCAGCGGGGGAACATCTTTAAACGCACGGTAAAGAACCGAGGGGAGAATCTCTGCGCGCCCTCCATATTGCGTGACGGCACTCCCCCGCTCCATCAGTGCGCGCTCCATCAAATAGCGTTCCGCGGGTAAGATTTCCAATCGCTCGCAAATGCGCGACACGGCGGATTGAGGCGTGTCCGCCAATAGTGCGGCCAGCCAGGCTACCCACGACCCCTCGCCCAGAGGGGTAAACAGCGTCTGCAATCTCCGTTGCAAAGCGTGTAAGCGCCGAATCGCCCGCTTGGAGCGCTCCCCCATGCATATTCCGGGAAAAAGCGCATCTAATAAGTTCAGCGCATGCAATCGCCGGATGATCTTGGGGACATCCTCCTCCGTAAAGAGAATATGAAGCTCGTGGCGCAGCTGCCGCCCTGTTACACGGTAGAGCAGCCCTCCGAGCACGCAGTTCTTCACCAGTTTGAGGGTGTTCTCCTCCATGGTAAAACCAAGCCGAGCCTCCAGGCGCACCCCTCGCAGCATGCGCGACGGATCCTCGATAAAGCTGAGGTTATGAAGAACGCGCAGGGATTTTCTCGCGATATCCTGACGACCGCCAAAGTAATCGATCAGCTCTCCCCAGTGTTCCTCGTTCAGATCCCAAGCCATCGCGTTGACGGTAAAATCTCTGCGATACAGATCATGTTTTAAAGAATCGACAGAAACCGTGGGAGCCGCAACAGGGTACTCGTAAAACTCTCGGCGCGCCGTCGCCACATCGACTTTCAGCCCATCGGGAAAGATCAGGGTGCCTGTTCGAAAACGGGAGTGCAAAACCAGATCGCAACCATCCTCCCGCCACGTCCGAAGATAGGTGAGGGCATCCCCTTCTACCACCACATCCAAATCGAGATTTTCCCTGTCAATCAGCAAATCCCGAACCACGCCCCCCACGAGGTAGGCCCTCATTCCAAGCTTTTGGGCTCGCTCCCCCATTTTTTTCAAAAGCACTTTCAAATGGGGAGAAAGCCTCTCTTCCAAAAGTTCCGATTTTTGTTCAACCCAGGGGTACCCACTCCCCGGCTCTCGTTCATCCGAGGGAAGCGAGCTGGGGTACAGTGCGCGCAAAAGGTCCGTTCTCGTCAGAATACCGACGAGGACATCCCCGTCCATCACGGGAAGACGCCCGATATTCCGAAGAGCCATCGTGCGGTGTGCCTCCGTAATGGGGGCATTGGGAGAAATGGTAATGATATCCTCCGTCATAAAATCACCGACGGGGACATCCCCAAGCCCATGGAGCTGCGCTTTGTCCAAATCCTTGCGCGTAATCATCCCCACAAGATGCCCTCGATGGTCGCTCACGGGAAAGGCACCATGCCCGTAACGAATCATCAAGCGGTACACATCCTGAATCTGCTGCAGCGACTCCACCACCATGACGGGACTGGACATCACCCGCTGCACCTCTATCAGCGGAGAGATATCCCTTTCCAATTGCTGCTCCAGCTGTGCCATCAGCAGCTTGGAATCCGTACGAGGAATAGAGACGGCAGAGGCTTGAGAGTGCCCCCCTGCTCCGAATGCGGATAAAAATTTTCTGGCGTCCAAAATTTCCTCTTTGGAGCGCAAAACTATGTGCGTGCGCTTTTCCATCCCCACAACAGCAAGGGCGATATCCGCCTCAAAGGAATCGCGAATACGATGCAGAAAAAGGGCTATGCCCTCCACAAAGGTCTCCAGATCCAGTTGGCAGAGAACTACATTTGCCCCATGGATATAGCGTTGCCGCGTTTTTTCCACCATGAGATCCAGAAGGCGTCTCTCCTCCTGCGTATAGGAAGGTTCCAGATAGGCGGGAATGGCGGATAAGTCAGCTCCCCAAAGCAAAAGACAGGAGGCCGCATTAAAATCACGCTGCGTCGTTGAAGCAAAGGTCAGCCCCCCCGTGTCCTCGTAAATCCCAAGGGCAAAAAGCGTTGCCTCAATCGGGGTGATGGGGATTTTTTCTTTCAGCAGTAATTCCACCATCATAGAGGAAACCGATCCAAGTGATTCTAAAAGAACGCGGCTTCCCTTTATATCGTCCCCCGATGGGGGGTGATGGTCATAAACATGCACCTCTACCGACGGGTTATCCAATAACACGGCAAAGGGGCCAATGCGAGAGCGAGAGCGCGTATCCACGACAATGAGCGTCTCCACCTGCTCCATTTTGACCTTTCGCGGCGTCAGCACGTTAAACGCCGAGGGGTATTTCTTTAAAAACTCCCTCACATTGCGAGAAGCAGCTCCGGGAAAGCAGAGCGTGCCCCCCCCATATAATTTTTGCGCGGCCACCATGCTTGCCAAAGAATCAAAATCGGCCCCCACATGCGTGGTGATGAGCTTCATGGCCGACAGGAATCCACCACCCAGCGCAGCGTGGCCGGATCGGCACGGTAAATATCCCTCGTCTCCACAAACGGCTGCTGGTAGGAGTGCAACTCCTTTATTTTCTTCGTAATGCGGGGGACAAAATCATCCAGCGTTATCATCTTCAAGAGAAATTCCTCACGATGCTCCACGGAACCCTCCCACCGAAAACGCCCCGAAACATCGAAGAAATGGCAACAGGCAACCACCTTTTCTTCAAGCAGTGCTCCGGCAATTTTGTTTGCCTCCGCCTTATCATGACAATACGTTTCAATTTCCACCACGGACCCCATGCGGCGATACAGCTCGCCCATGCGGCACGCCTTTGCCCGCCAATCCTCGATACTGCCGTGGTTCTCAAAGACCCAGTCTGCGCGCGTTTTTTTTGTATCAGAGGGCAGCAACCAACGCTCTCGGCGGATAATCTCCCCTCCCGTCCAACCGCGCACACGCCCTCGCTCAATGCGGAAGGATACGGACGCTGTGGCGTACGCAATCTGATCGACCCAAGAGGGAATACCGGCCTCAAACAGCAACGGAATTTCCGCAACCACCCATCCTCTCAGAGAGCGAATCTGCCGATTCATCTCCGTAAGGGTACTGGGATGGATCAACGCACACATAAAGCGGTAATCCTCATCCGTGGCGAACCCAAGCGCCGAAACACGGGATAAGTCAACCTCGCCCGCCTCTGTCAAAATACCCTTGCCCCATCGGCGCACTGCGGCCTCTTTAATGGCTGGCTCCCGCCACTGATCTCTGGCAATGCGGTCGGCATCCAAAACAGTGGCTCCCTGACCATGCCACGCACGAGCCATGCTGCTCTTACCAGCTCCAACGTCTCCTGTTAACGCTATCACGTACAAAGGGATTCCCCCCTCCTGTTTTATCCTCTGTCTGGCAACAATCCTCCGGTACTTCCGATAAAAACCGGGAAAAGCTCGCGTGCTTAAAGCCGCCGAACAACAATCGGCTTTCCGCGCCGGAAAGATACAGGCGCTCACGCGCTCGCGTCATGC
>JAGPAO010000093.1 GCA_018063805.1 Synergistaceae bacterium
AAGCGTCACAGACATCAAGGGCTCCGTTTGCGATGCAGCCGTTGCCCGTGCATACAAGAATTCTGCGTTTTTCAGCCGATACAGCTGCTCTGCACTTTTCTCTGAGTAAAACAAGATCGTCTCTATTGTTCAGCCTCATGCCAGTTCTCCTCTGAGTTTTTCGATGAGCTCCGCTGCTTTAGCCGGGTTCATATCGGGGTACACTTTTTCGTTGACGGTGAGTACCGGTGCCAAGCCGCACGCTCCCAAACACGACACTGTTTCCACCGTGAATGACAAGTCATCCGTAGTCACCTTTTTATCCGACAATCCTAAGATTTCCCGCATTTTCTCCAAAATGGGTATGGACATGCGGACGTGGCAAGCCGTCCCATCGCATATTTTGATGATAAATTTCCCCTTGGGTTCGAGAGAAAAGTTCTCGTAAAAAGTAGCGACGCTGTAGATGCGGGCCTCGCTCACACCAAGCCGCTTCGCTAAATAGGGGAATATTTTCCTCGGCAGGTAATGGTAACGCTCTTGTACTCCTTGAAGTATCGTTATGATAGCGCTCGGATCAGACCCGACCTCGTCAATCATAAGGTCTACTGTCTCAAAAAAATTTTCCGCTCTCTCCTCTTTCATAAAAGGCCCTCCATTCATAGTGCACCCAAAATGCTTGTTTTCGATATTGTGCTATTTTCCAGATAGTCGCCGTTCAACTGTTTCGTTAAAAAAATCGCGCACCGTCTCCGGTGATACACTGTAGTATTCGTCGTCTATGGAGACAGAGACCCCCTCCTGGCATTTTTTCATGCAGAATTTCCCGCTCATTTCTATCCTGCCCTGAAGCGACCGCTCTTCAATGATTTTTTGCAATAAATTGAGTACTTCATAGGAACCTTTCAGGTGGCAGGAACTGCCTAAACAGATGTTGAGTTCTATCATTTCTGTCTCCTTCCATTCTCTTTAGAAATAGCTGACTTTTATGCGTTTGCCCATTTTTTTGAGTGATTCAGAGAGTTCTTCCACGAGATGCATCTTTATGTTGAATCCTATGGGCAGTTTGGGATTCTGGTGTGCAGCGTTTACTGCGCGTCCGACGTAGAAGTTTATGTCGGTGGATTCCTCAAATAGAAGCCTTGCTATTTTGGAGGCTCCATCTTGCCCGTTGATCCAATCGTTGTAATGGTCGTTTCCATCGAGATAGTCCTTAGAATAATCAAGCACTTTGCTGATGGTGACCACTCCTTCCGTAGCAAGATCCACGCCCTCTATTTCAGCGGTAGGCGGTATCGAAGGGGAAATATAACCCGACAGCGACACTTTTACTTTTTTACCCAAATGTTTAGCGGCAATTGAGGAGGTTGTCCCTCCACAGACGACATGTTTGCCTTCTTTTGAAAAAAAGAGAGACAGTATCTTGTCGTCGTCCTCCGGGTTTGTGGGGGGGCCCAGTAGGAGATTGACCTGTTTGCGTCTGCGTATTTTCGTCGTGCAGATGGTGACATCATCTTCCGGTTTATCGTCGTAGAGTGCGGCGCATTCATCCGTAAGGATGGTTGTGATGGTCTTGGCGGTGTATTCCCTTCTGTATTTATCTTCTGCAAAGCGAACGACATTATCCCATTGCCAGCCAAAATTAATCCTCTTTCCCATTCCGGCGTGCACGACTCCGTCGCTCATCGCGATCAGGGTGTCGTTCTCTTGGAGAGATACGCGGGACTTGTAAACTTTCTTGTCTCCGATCGTCTCCGTTGTCATGGGGTAATCGTATTTTTTCCCGTTTCTCAGCATGATCACAAAGGGGTTATCGTACTGGATGATCTCGGCCTCTATATCGTTGGGCGCTTCAGGGTTATTTGTGATGCGTATGATCGTAAAGGTCGAATACGTTATCTTGCGCACTTTACACATGGGGAGCGTTGCCACGATTGTGGAGACACAGTTTTCCAGACTCATCTCTTGCGATATCATGGTTGAGATGATTTTCGCTGTCAGCGTGGAGAGGATGTTTGCCTTCACACCACTGCCGAGTCCATCCGCCAATACGATGACCAATGGGCCGCCTTCCACTATTTCGACCCTATCTCCGCATAACATCTCGCCGTATTTGTTGAGGCTTTTCCAGCCGATATCAGTGCAAAAACTGCTCATTGTAAATGGTCTCTTTCAATTTTGTAAGGGCGATCTGCGTTTCCGCAGTGGTTTCACCTAATAGGGATGCTATTTCCTGCACAGAGCGCATCTGTTTTTCGATGACCTTGTCCGTTATTTCTATCGTTTGCTTGCAGATGTCCACTTTGCGGGATCTTCCAATCTCTTCTTCCGTAATGTCACGCATGATGATAATCACGATGCTGTACTCTCTATCGAAAATAATGGTCTGCATCACATACCGCTGATACTCAACCATGTAGACCCTTTTTTCGTAGGTGTTATTTCTCTCCTCAAGCACATGCATCAGTGGGTCGGGATCCATAACGCAGGCAGCGTTCATTCCCAACACGTCGTTTTCATCTCTAACGTTCATGATTCGACATGCAGCTTTGTTCATTTTTTGTATGGTGAGTGATTCATTGAGAACGATAACACCGTTCGGCGTGTGGCTGATAATGTTGTCGGAGAACGATTGTGCTTTTTCCATAAGGTAGGGGAGGCACATCGTTTTATCCGCTTTTCCTACCAAAACTGCAAGTGCTTTTTCTTTGCACGTATCGTAGCCGCAGGAGCCGCAGTTCAGTTCATCCTCCGGAGTTCTTTTGCCTAACGATCTCAGCACTTCTTCTATGGCCTTCTGGCCGGGGAATATTTTGCGAACGGGGTTTGGTTTGAACACGGTGCAGAAATCCGTTTCGCTGATGTGTTGCGTATGAAAGTCCAAGCCTCCAGCGTCCAATGCGTATTTTTCAACGAAGAGTCGATCCCTGACGGCGGAACGTTTCTCTTTTGCCATAGCCGGGCCTCCGATGCAGGAACCGGGACATGCCGACATTTCAATAAAACATTTGTCGATGTCACCCGCGACGATATCTTTTAGGGTTTCAATGCAATTTTTGACCCCGTCTATGGCAACATAGCTGTAGTCAGGGCTATCAGCAGCCATGCTGCGTAAGATGCCACCCGTTGTGGGGAAAAATCGTGCCTTACCCCCTATTTCTTCTGTCTGAGTATTTTGGGTGTTGATATTGATATTTTCCTCTGCAAACCAATCGGAGAGTTCTCCGAATGTCAAGACACAGTCGATAGAGTCGGGGGCGTCCGTATTGCACTCTGCCTCGGCTTTTTTCGATATGCAAGGGCCAATAAATACAATTTTAGAATCCGGGTGATTTTGTTTGATGATTGCGCTGTGAGCCTGCATGGGGGAGACAACCTTTGCAAGATAGGGGAGTGCTTGCGGAAAATATTTTTGTATGAGTATGTTGATGGAGTGGCAGCAGGAAGAGATCACGATGTCCTGTTTTTTGCTCTCAACGATACTATCGAACTTCTTTTTTACCACGGTAGCCCCTACTGCTGTTTCAAAAACGCCGTCGAACCCTAATTTAAGAAGCGATTCTCTGAGTGCCGTGATATCGCTTCCCCCGTAGTTGGCGATAAAAGAAGGGGCTATGCTCGCGTATACTGGGGTTTTGCCGGCTATGAGTCCTTTGGCTACATCGATATCGTTTCGAATGCTTTTTGCGTTTTGAGGGCAGATTGTATAACATTCTCCGCAAAGAATGCAGTCTTCAGGTAAAATTTCCACATGGGCGCTGTCGGAGGAAAAACTGATTGCTTTAACCGGACAGTGCCTGATGCATTTATAACAGTGCTTGCAGTTTGTTTTGCTAAGATGTAGGTACTTGGACATATCGCTTCTCCTTTTTGTGTTGCGCTACTCCGGAAACCACAATGGGTTCGCGGTTCGTTAATAGTTTATCTAATGGTGCGGACAATTGGAAATTGCTTTTTGGAATATCGATATAACAATATCGATATATGAAAGCATGAGTGTTGACAATGTGCGTTGGCCGTGTAATATAAAGTCAGAGTGATCTTGGTTTCGAATAAAAGAAGGAGATCGTAGGATGAAGAATGCGAACGAGCCCGTTATAATGTCTCATCAGGCTATAAAGAGGTTTCCCTATTACTTGAAATACCTTAAGCAATTAAACCCGGAGGATGGAGACAGGGTTTCGGCTTCAACCATGGCGGCTGATCTAAGACTTTACGAAGTTCTCGTTCGGAAAGATCTTGCGGCTGTCAGTAGCATCGCGGGTAAGCCCAGGGTTGGTTTCATCGTAAAGGACCTTATCACGGACATAGAGAATTTTTTAGGATATAACAATCAGGACATGGCGGTGCTTGTCGGAGCCGGGCATTTGGGTAAAGCTCTTTTGTCGTATAGTGGATTTAGTGAGTATGGCCTTGAAATTGTTGCCGCCTTTGATTGTGATCGATCTTTGCATGGTGAGCACGTCGGGGGGCGGGAGATATTTCCCATGGATAAAATGGATAATCTCTGCGCCAGACTCAACGTGCGAATAGGTATTATTGCTGTTCCGTGGTCCTGTGCTCAGGAGGTATGTGATCTTATGATCAAAAGCGGAATCACAGCCGTTTGGAACTTTGCCCCGGTGCATCTCAATGTTCCAAACAATATTTTAGTGCAAAATGAAAACATGGCTGTATCTCTGGCGATTTTGTCCAAACACTTGTCCGGGGAAGCTTGAAATTGAACACCCAGCATTTAAAGTACGCCGTCGAGATAGAGCGTTGCGGGTCCATAACGAGAGCTGCTGAAAAGCTTTTCATTAATCAGCCCCACTTAAGTAAAACCATCCGCGAACTGGAGGACTCTCTTGGTATTGTCATATTTAAACGGACGTCCAAGGGCGTCTTTCCTACGAAAAGGGGGGAGAAACTCCTCGCTTACGCAAAAAAAATCTTAAATGAGTTAGAGCATATGGATAACATCCTGCGTGATGAAGACGTGAGGGAGGTATCATTCACTATCGCTGTTCCTCGTGCAAGCTACATATCCTGTGCGTTTTCAGAATTCGTGATGGCGCTTCCCAAAGAGAGGGCGCTGAATTTAAGCTACAGGGAGACGAGCTCTGTGAGCGCGATAAGGGACATCGTTGACAGAGAAAGCGATCTTGGGATCATACGTTTTCAGGCGGGCTACGAAAATTATTTCAAGGGCATATTGAGGGAAAAAAAACTTCGTTTTGAGCAGATCAACTCTTTTGAGTATTGGATTTTGATGTCCGTTCGCCATCCTTTGGCGGCAGAGGTTGAAATAAACGCCTCTATGCTTAAAAAATATATTCTTATTACGCAGGGAGATGCAGAACCGCCCTTTCTGGCTCCTTCCAAGGATAAAATGGTGCAAGAGGTTTCAGGAGAGGGAATGACCCAAGGCGGTGAAATAGCCATATACGAAAGAGGGAGCCAGCTTGAGCTTCTTGAAAAAGTACCGCTTGCCTACATGTGGGTCTCGCCCGTTCCCCAAGAGGTGCTCAACCGTTTTGAACTCACGCAACGCCGGTGTATAACGCCTGATAATTCCCATAAGGATTTTTTGATCTATAGAAACGATTACGAATTCACCGACGAAGATAAACTGTTCATAGAAAAACTGCGTTCAGCAGTCAAGACCACTGTCTTTGAATGAATCGCCGCGATACCGTCAGAAAAGATTTGACGAATATCCCAGACACGTGTAAAATACCCAATGTCCGATGTGTGGCGATTCTCATGATAAACACAGGGGCAACAATCAGTGCCGAGGTGGCGGAATGGTAGACGCAGTGGACTCAAAATCCACCGTGGGCGACCACGTGGGGGTTCGAGTCCCCCCCTCGGCACCATTTTTTGACTTATAAACCGGAGGCGATGGGATATCCCATCGCCTCCGGTTTTATGTTCGTGGAAAAGAAATAAAAGAATCTTACTTTGGCGACGCTTTATTCCGTGTAAAAGGGATGTTTTATGCTTTTTTCTGAAGAATCATCGTTTTGATGTGTGATATCTATGACAAAACATTTGTTTTGAAGATGTTTGACCCATTACCCCTGTCCGATTTGTCAATAGTTGTGCGTGAATACCATACAATTTGCTTGACAAGTATAGAATAAAAGTGATAATTACACTTTAATTGGTACAATTTAGCGAGTGCATCGGTGTTTTTTCTCGCAAGCGATCAATGCGTGGTTGGCAGTAGCTCAAACAGGGATAAATATATTAAGAACGGTGAGGCGTTGTAAGCATGGAAATAAAGACAGTGGTGCTTGGCGTAATCGGTGCGGATGTTCATGCGGTTGGAAATAAAATCTTGGATTATGCCTTTACAAAGGCTGGTTTCAAGGTCGTTAACCTCGGCGTCATGGTGACTCAACAGGAGTTTGTGGAGGCTGCCATTGAATCCGATGCGAGTGTCATCGCTGTATCCTCCCTTTACGGACACGGTGAAATTGATTGCAGAGGGCTTCGGGAAAAGTGTGATGAGGCGGGGCTTAAAGGAATGAAACTCTATGTCGGCGGCAATTTGGTGGTGGGAAAATCGGATTTCACAAAAGTGGAGCAAACGTTTAAATCCATGGGGTTTGACCGCGTTTATCCGCCGGGAACAGCGCCGGAAACGGCTATTTTAGATTTACAGCAAGATCTGATGGCGAACTGAGCTTCTCACGATGGGGCTTATTCTTGCGGCCGATTTCGGCAGCACTTTTACAAAACTAACGGCCATTGATGCGGAAGAAAAGCGAATCGTCGCCTGCTCAAAATCGTTTACAACGGTCGAGACGGATGTGATGGATGGCTACTGCGCTGCCTTAGAAGCGATTCAGAAGCAGTGCGGTGCGTCTTTTTCTAAAAAAATTGCCTCCAGCAGTGCGGCGGGGGGGCTTAAGATGATCTCCGTGGGACTGGTGCCTGATTTAACCGCCAAAGCCTCTCGTATGGCTGCGGCAAGTGCGGGGGCGAAGGTGTTAAAGACATTTTCTTACGAATTGTCACCGGAGGATCAGGAGCAGATACGCATTCTTTTGCCGGATATTTTACTGCTTTGCGGAGGGATTGACGGAGGCAACAAAGAGGTCATACTCCATAACGCCCGCATGATTGCGGATATTAAGGCTTCCTTTGCCGTGATTGTGGCGGGGAATCGATCTGTGGCGCATCAGATTGCCGACATCATTCAGGCCTCCGGCAAACGAGCGGTTATCTGCGAGAATGTCATGCCCGCTTTCGGTCAGCTGAATATTGAGCCTGCCCGAGAGGCGATACGCGGGATTTTTATTGAAAATATCATTTCCGCAAAGGGGCTTGATCGCGTGGGAGCGATGATGGATGAGGAGATTATTCCGACTCCGCTTGCGGTGTATAACGCGATGGAGCTGTTAAGCTGCGGTTCCGGTGCTCAAGAAGGGCTGGGCGATCTGATGGCCTATGATATCGGAGGGGCTACAACGGATGTTTATTCCATGTGCGCCGGTTTGCCTCAGCGGGCCAACACGTACATGCACGGTTTGAAGGAGCCCTTCGCGAAGCGAACGGTGGAGGGGGATATTGGTATGCGCTACAGCATCGTTTCCTTGATAGATCTTGTGGGGGAAGCCGATGTTCTGTCTGCGGCAGGCGTAGCGCGGGAAGAATTGCTTTCCTGGGCGGAGTGTTGCGGGGCCAATCCCGAAAGTCTGCCGGAAGCCGGCAGCTGCTGCCAAAAGATTGATGAAACGCTGGCTGCTTTTGCGGTAAAGATCTCTGCCGCGCGCCATTGCGGTTCCACGGAGGTGACCTATACCTCCTCCGGGGAGATGACTCTGCAGACGGGGAAGGATCTAACGGGGGTTAAGTCCATTGTCGGTACGGGCGGGGTGATTATCAACAGCTCTAA
>JAGPAO010000016.1 GCA_018063805.1 Synergistaceae bacterium
CAAGCCACCGTGGCCCGGAATCAGATTGGACGTATCCTTCACGTTCGCCTCGCGTTTGAGAACGGATTCCCCCAAATCACCGAACTGCCCCGCAATGCCGCATAAAAAACCAAGAAGAAGCAGAGAATTCGGAGGAAAACGAAAAATGACAGAGAGCAATCCACCGCACAGAACACTGGCGACGACTCCTCCCGCAAATCCCTCCCACGTCTTTTTAGGGCTGACGCGGCTGCTCAGAAGCGTTCGTCCGAAACGCTTGCCCGTAAAGTAGGCCGCCACATCACAGCTCCACGTGCAGAGAAAAATCGCCAGAAGAAACAGCTTGCCTGATTCGCGCGAACGGAGCAAAATCATAAACGCCCACGGCAACGTCACATAAACAAGCCCTGCGAGAGTCCCCCCCATGTTCAAAAGAGCGGCGCTATTCCCCGTTACTTGCCGTTTGATCACCTCCGAAAAAAGAACCAGAAAGGCTATAAATACAATCACGGACAAGTAGGCAGAGGCCTCTAATTTTAGAGTGGCCGCTCCCAACAAAATAGCACCGGCTCCCATTCCAAACCATCGGGAAACGCGCTGTTTTGAGTCCAAAAGCCCATAAAATTCCCACAGGGAGCCCAGCGCTATCGCCGCAGCTACTGCAGCCCAAAGCCACCCACCGTAAAAAATACCCCCCATGATCACCAGAAAAACCAGTGTTCCTCCGACAGCGCGCTGCGGCAAATCAGCAACGGGTGCGCCTCTGTGTCCGTCATGCAGTCCCATAACGCCTCTCCCTTCGTGCGTAACTTTCGATGGCCTTTTTCAGTTCCTGTGCATCAAAATCCGGCCAGTATTTATCGGAAAAGTAGTATTCGCTGTACGCCCCGCTCCACAGCCAGAAATTGCTCATGCGCAGCTCTCCCCCCGTGCGGATCAACAGATCGGGATCCGGCACATCGGGCAAATAGAGATAGGGGCGCAAGTCATCCTCGCTCGCGAATTCCGTCTTTCCTGAGGCTAAAGCTCGGTTGATGCCGTCTAAAATTTCTTGGCGCCCCCCGTAGTTGATACAAAAAATCAGATCCATGCCGGTGTTGTTCCCCGTTTGTTCTTCGGCTTCGTGCAAAATATCCTGCACATCCTCGGGAAGATCCACCAACCGGCCGGCAAAACGCATCCGCATATTATCGCGATTCATGGCGCTGATCTTTCCTCGAACGTAGTAGCGAAAGAGCCCCATCAGCCCCATCACTTCTCCTTTGGGTCGTTTCCAGTTCTCCGTTGAAAACGCATAAAGTGAAAGATGGGATACGCCGAGATCGCGAGCCGCAATCCCTATTTCCTCTACGGTGCGAACCCCCGCATGGTGCCCCATGATCCGAGGCAATCCGCGCTCCTTGGCCCATCGCCCGTTCCCATCCATCACGATTCCTACATGACGAGGGATACCCTCTTTATTCTCCATCTCAGCCAAAAGTGATCCCCTCCAACGACCCTGTTTGGTCGAATTGTTCTCTGCGTTTTTTGACCTCCTGAATATCCAACCACGTCAAATGCTTGGGGCTGCCTTTTTTATTCTGATCAGGGAAGCGCAGAAGGTAGCTGGGGTGAAACATCGGCATGACGGGGATTCCTCTCCACTCAAACCAACGCCCACGCAGCCGGGTGATTCCCTCCGTCGTCCTTAAAATCCATTTTGTCGGCGTATTCCCGAGCAGCACCAGCATCGCCGGGCGAATCAGAAGAATTTGCGTTTGCAGGTATTGATCGCAATGCATCATCTCTTCCGGCAGAGGCGTTCTGTTTTCCGGAGGACGGCACTTTACGATATTCGTAATATAAATGCCGCTGCGCGCAATCCCAGCCGCATCCAATATCTGCGTCAAAAGCTGGCCGGAGCGCCCGACAAAGGGGCGTCCCTGTTCGTCCTCATCTGCCCCGGGCCCCTCTCCGATAAACATCAAAGAGGTCTTCCGGCTACCCTCTCCGAAGACGACGCTCTTTCGCCCATGGCAGAGCGGACAGGCACGGCATCCCAAAGCCCGTGATTCCAACTCCTGCCACAGCAGTGCTGATTGGGTCTCCTGTTCCTCCTGTGTCAACTCAAATAGAATCTGATCGGTCATTTTACGATTACCTCAACAATGGTCACACTCACGTTCCGCACGTCCAATCCGGTAAAGTAACGCACGCTGGATCCGACTCTCTCCTTGACTTGCTGTGCAACCGCCACTAAATTTTTGGGACCTGTTTCAATCCCTATATCCATATCCACGGAGATCGATTCCCTCGGCTCCGTTTTTATACGTATCTGAACAATCTTCCCAACCTGCGACGTTTTAATGGCGATATGAGAGACTAGCTGCTCAATAGCCTCCGGCTCCACGTGAACCTCTCCGTAAAAGCTAAAGGGGGGGCGAACGATCGTTTTCTCGCCTTCGTAGGGCGATTTAGATTTCCAAAGAACGCGCAGACGTCCCACCATCTTCCCCGCGAAATTCTTGCGTACAAGCACATGAGAAACGGGGATGACGTGCTGCCCCTTCGTGTAGCGCTCCTTCCTTGCCCGTGCAATCTCTTCGGGAGTCGAGACCTCTTCTATCCGAAGAATGCGAACCGGCTTGGGTATCTGAAGCTTGCAGACAATGCGATCGACCATGTCCTCGGAGGTGGAAAGAAGAACCAGCGAACAGGGAGCAACGGACGCAAAAAAATCCATGACGGCCTTGCGATGGTCCTCATATTCAAACAACGCCCGCCGAATCGCTCGAACTTGATTGCGTTCCGTCTTTGCGCTTTTCCCGCACTTGATACTCCCGCGGCGAATGACCAACCCATCATCAATGATGTACTCCGCATCCAAATAATCGGCGACAAGCTGCGCCCGCTGGCTTTTTCCCGTGCCGGCAGGCCCCACAAAGGCAAACACTTTTATGGATGCTAAACGCGGATCGATTACGTGCTTTCTCGCCACACCATCAACTCCCCGTTTCAGAGTCGTCCTCCGGCTCCAAGGTAACGTCCAATTTAGCGCCCAGTAAGGACATTTTCCCCATCATGTCCTCGTATCCGCGCCAGATATGATGGAGTTCACAAATAACGGTCTCATCCTGTGCGGCCAGCCCCAGCAAAACAAGCGCCGCCCCTGCGCGGAGATCGGAGGCATGTACTTCTGTTCCCACCAGGCTATTCACGCCCGTAATGACCGCCGTATTTCCCTGTACATCTATTTTAGCGCCCATGCGCTTAAACTCCGCCACATGGCGATAACGGGAATCAAAGACACTTTCATGGATCACGCTCGTTCCCTCAGCCATGCACAGAACAGCCATGATTTGCGGCTGCATATCCGTCGGAAATCCGGGGTAGGGCAGCGTCTTAAGGGTTATCCCCTTCATCCGCTGAGGGCCATGAACGGACATATCCTTACCGTTGACCTCCACCTCAATGCCCCCCTCCTCCATCTTGGCGACAAGCGATTCCAGATGTTCCGGTTGGACATCCTTTACGGTGACATTCCCCCGAGTGATCACACCTGCAAGCAGGTACGTGCTCGCCTCCACCCGATCGGGGATAATGCGGACACTTCCGGAATCCAGTTGGTCCCGTCCGACAACGCGAATCGTGCCGCTTCCCTCCCCTTCAATGAACGCCCCCATAGCGCGCAGAGCCTCCACTAGGTTGATGATTTCCGGTTCTCTGGCGGCGTTTTCGATGATCGACTCCCCGGGTGCGAGAGCCGCAGCCATCAAAAGATTTTCCGTCGCCCCAACGGAGGGAAAATCAAGGTAGATTCTGGCCGCTTTCAGACCATCCGTGGAAGCATGAACCGAACCGTGATCGAGATCAATGCCGGCTCCCATGCGAGCGAGCCCCTTTAAATGAAAGTCTATGGGACGGCTGCCAATGGCACACCCCCCGGGTAGAGGAAGAACTGCTCTTTTACAACGTGCGACAAGAGGCCCTAAAACAAGGGAGGAGGCCCTCATTTTCCGCACCAAATCCGCCGGGGCTTCCCACTTCAGCTCCTCGGGAACATCGATGGTCATATGCCCTTTATTAAATTCGATCACCGTTCCCAAATGGCGCAAAAGATCCGCCATCGTATGGATATCATGTAAATCGGGGACCCTATCAAGCGTCAGCCGTCCCCCTTTGAGGAGGAGAGAAGCAGCCATTACAGGCAGCGCCGCATTTTTAGCCCCCTGTATCATGACACTTCCGTTCAGTGATGCTCCCCCGCAAACCAGCATTCTTTCCTTCAAATTCCGTCACTCCCGTCTCCAAGGTCCAATCCAAGACGCTCAACGATCCTATCGGATGCCTTGCCATCTCCAAACGGGTTGGTCTTGCATTTCTGCACTAATTTCTGATATTTATCCGCATCTGAAAGCAACTCGGACGCACAAAAGACCATGCGCTCCTCATCCGTTCCAACCAAAAGACCGCTCCCATGCTCCACAGCCTCCGGACGTTCCGTCACCTCTCGCAAAATCAAAACCGGCCGTCCTAATGCCGTAGCCTCTTCCTGAACACCGCCGCTGTCGCTCATGATGAGACGGCAGTTCGCCATGCACCAGACAAAATCAGGATAATCAAGAGGCTCACAGAGACAAATTCTATCATGACTCCCCATCTGACGCTCCATAATCTCGCGCACCAGGGGATTTTTATGCATGGGAACAACGGCCTTCATCGTCGGATGCTGATCCAAAATCCTTTTGAGAGCTTGGCAAATGCGCTCCATCGGCTCCCCCCAGGATTCGCGCCGATGCGCCGTCATCAGGATAAAGTCCTCACCGTCACCCAAGAAGCGCAACGCATCGTTCTGAGGTTGATACGTATGTTCAACGGTGTAGCGAAGAGCATCCACAACGGTATTCCCCGTCACAACGATGTTTTTTGAATCAATCCCGTCACGAAGGAGATTCTCTTTTGCAAATTGCGTCGGGGCAAACCACCAAGTGGAAATCCGATCTGTGAGGAGGCGGTTCATCTCCTCCGGAAAGGGGTGCTTCAAGTCATGGCTTCGCAACCCCGCCTCAACGTGCCCAACGGGAATTCCCCGATAGAAAGCCGCAAGGGCCGCCGAGAAGGTTGTCGTCGTATCTCCGTGCACAAGCACGGCATCGGGGCGATCCTCATCCAAAACCCTTCCGACTCCCTCCAGCACAGCGGAGGTGATGTGATCCAGTGTCTGGCGATCCTTCATGATTTTTAGGTTTTCATCCGCCCGCAGATGAAAATAGGAGAGAGCTTGATCCAACATATCCGTGTGCTGCCCCGTTGCCACAACTCGCACCTTAAATCGTGTATCCGTCATGAGGGCAAGAATAACCGGCGCCATTTTAATAGCCTCCGGTCGAGTCCCTATTACACAGTCAATTTTTATATTCGGCATTATTTTGGGCTCCTTACTGCATCATTCACCGCAGATTTTTTATCTCTCAGCGCACTGAGATTTGAAACCAAGCCATTCTTTCTATGAAAAAAGATAAACCCCCGCAAGCATAAAACCGCTTCCCAATAACACCAAATGAAACAGCGCCAAGAGAAGCAGCACTTGCCCCTTGGAGAATTTTAAATCCAACAATTTGTGGTGCGCGTGTCCTCTGTCAGGAGAAAACGGAGAGCGCTTGTTCAGCACCCTGCGCGTCATCGCAATCAGCGTATCCATAACGGGAACGCCTCCGACAAGAAAAAGCACGAGCAACAGGACGGGAAATCTCATGCCAAAAAACCGAGGGAATAGATCCCACGCAAGATGGGAGGCACAGAGAAAACCGAGAAGAGTACTGCCCCCATCCCCAAGAAACGTCCTGGCGTTAGGGAAATTCCAGATCAACACGCCAAGAATCAACCCCAGCAAAGGAAGCCAGGTGGCAGGATTCCCCCCCCACCACGCAACCAACGCCGTAAGAAAAGCCATCGTCAACGATAGGCCATCCATCCCGTCGATAAGATTATACGCGTTGGTCATCCCCGTTATCCATAAAAGCAAAAGGATGCGCTGACTCAGCGGAACGGGGATAGGATAAACCACCCATGCAGCGGCGACCAAATGGAAAAAAAGCCGCTTGACCGCTGACAGCGGGTGCATATCATCGAGATACCCCACCAAAAAAACGGCCGTGGCTCCCGTCGCAATATACGGAATCGCTACCCCCGGATTTGCATTCAACAAAGAACCCAGCAAATAGCCGGTCCACAAAACAAGACCGGCCCCCCTCGGGGTTACAATTTGGTGCTGTTTGCGCCCTCCGGGGACATCCAAAAGACGAAACGTCCGAGAAAGGCTCATGGAAACGGGTGTTGCAATCACGCCCCACAGGAAGTTTACAAACGCATAAAAGAAAAACACTCCGCCTAAACTCCGTCTTCCCTACTTTGTCCCAAACAGGCGATCGCCGGCATCCCCTAGTCCGGGAACAATATAGCCGTGCTCGTTCAAATGGCTGTCTATGGCGGCAGTGAATATATCCACCTCCGGGTGCTCCTCGTGGACCCTAGCGACTCCCTCCGGTGCGGCAATCAACGAAACGAGCGATATTTTCCGGCCGCCCTGCTTCTTGACATGGCTAATGGCAGCGGCAGCAGATCCGCCCGTTGCAAGCATGGGGTCGAGAATAAAAATATCCCGCTCCTCAATATCCTTAGGCAACTTGCAGTAATAATCGACAGGCATCAGCGTCTCCGGGTCGCGGTAAAGGCCGATGTGCCCCACCTTGGCATTGGGGATAAGGCGCAAAATCCCCTCCACCATTCCGAGCCCTGCCCGTAAAACAGGGATAACAGCCAACTTTTTCCCCGCAAGAGAAAAGGCTTTGGTGGAACAGACGGGAGTTTCAACTTCAATCTCGCTCAAAGGCAAGTTCCTGAAGATTTCATAGACCATCAATCCCGCGATCTCCTGAACCAAATCGCGGAAATCCTTTACGGATGTGTACTTATCACGGACAATTGCCAATTTATGCAGGATAAGAGGGTGACTTACGGCTACAACCCGCCCGCTCCCATCCTGAGAGGGCATGTGCCCCTGATTGCAGGATTCCAATTCATACGCCTCTATTTTCTGACGGCGCACCAGATGCCGTCCGCCTTCAAAGGAGGTTTTAAGCCATATATCCAGTATTTCCTCCGCCAAATCCTCTCCCGTAACACGGCTCCCCAAGACCAGCACATTGGCATCGTTATGCTGGCGGCTCATGCGGGCAGAGTAGCCGTCGTGGCACAAAGCCGCGTAAACGCCGGGCACTTTATTCGCGGTAATGCTCATGCCTATCCCGCTTCCGCAAACAAGCACGCCTCTTTCCGCTTTTCCCGATGCAACCTTCTCCGCGACTTTAAAACCCCAATCCGGGTAATCAGCCTTAATCTCCGCAGAAAAACTACCCACATCCTCAACACAATGACCCATCTTCTCAAGGATGGCCCCCAGTTTCTGTTTTAATACATACCCTGCGTGATCGGATCCAATGGCTATCTTCATCGACATACCTCCTAAGAATAAAACTTCAGCACTCCGCATTTCTAAATAAACGCTATAAATTTAACTGAGAAATAATCTCCCCTGAAACAGTATAGGGATCCGTCGTTCGCGCGATAAGAGTTTCCATTGTTCCATCCTCTTTACGCACACGCCAAAGATCCTCAACCACTCGCGATATTTCGCGGCGTAAAATCCCCTCCACCTCACTGCCGATGCGGGCACGACGCCGATTTTGCCCCTCCGCACTCTCATGCAGAAAACCCATATGTTGGTTGATGGCGGCCAGGGCTTCATCAATTCCATCCCCCCGCTCGGAGGAAACGAGCTGTACCGGCGGTTTCCACGGTTTTTCTCCCGCCAACTCCAGTGCGCTTCGGACATCATTGGCAACTTTGTGCGCACCCTCTCTATCGGCTTTATTGACGATAAAGACATCCGCAATCTCCATAATCCCCGCCTTCATGATTTGCACGTCATCCCCCATACCGGGGACAAGAACAAGGCAAACCGTATCTGCGATTCGGACAATATCAATTTCAGACTGCCCCACACCCACGGTTTCTATGATAACGACATCCTTACCGCAGGCATCCAGCACAAGCGAGGCTTCCTGTGTGGCACGGCTCACCCCTCCGAGATACCCTCGCGACCCCATACTGCGGATAAAAACCCCGGGATCCAAAGTGTTATCCTGCATCCGAAGGCGATCCCCCAAAATAGCTCCCCCTGTATAGGGGCTTGAGGGATCGATAGCGATAACGCCCACCGATTTACCCTCTTTCCTTAAGGCCGCAATCAATTTTCCCGCGAGTGTGCTCTTACCCGCACCGGGGCTGCCCGTAAGCCCTATTACGTGCGCACGCCCGGTGTGAGGATAAATGCGCTTCATGATTTCCATAGAAGTGCTGTCTCCTGTTTCTACCAAGCTGATCACACGGGCAATTGCCCGTGTATCCCCGGCCAAGGCCTTGCTGATCATTTTTTCCATACTTATCGCTCCCCGCTATTTTCTTTTTAAAAGAGTCGGCCAGATAGGAAGCCAATCTCGAAATTGTATCGAATGGACATCGGCAAAAAAGGAAAGGGTCGCATCCGACGGAAAACCAAAGGTAACCGGCTCCGGCGGCAGAGGTATCCGTACAACCCAATTCAGCGTATCATTCGGCAATACTCCCGTAGTGGGCCATGTATAAAAAGAGACGCCGCGTGTCAAACGAGACAGCCGTTTCAGCATGATGGATGCGGGACGTCCCATCTCCATCAAATCAAGGCGAATTCCCTGCTGCAATAAAAAGGGGAGAAAGGCAACCAACTGAGCCTGCGTCGCATCCACTCGGCTATCCAGCACTAAAACCCTGGGGAGTTTTTCCTTGCGCCGCGCTCTCGCCTCAATATTTTTCATCATCTCATTCAATCCCGGAACGACAACCGCTCCGGAAAGACCATGATTCCCGTTTTCCGCAACGTAATACCAGGGAAGCTGATCGTCTTTCCGTATTTCTTCCGTCATGGGGGCAGGGCGAACCTCATCCCGCCAGACAACCTGCGACACGGGAATTTGTTCTGCTACAAAATCATGAAAAATAGAGCCCACCGTCCCAACCATGACGAGGGTCTCGCTCCCTTTTTTTCCTTCGACCGAAAGATTTCCGAAGTTAACCGTCCCCGTGTGCGGCGTTTTACCGGGAAGAACGGGGTATCCATTCCACCAAATCCGACCGACGATATCTCCTATCAGCGGTGCTCCGTTTAACCAGGCAACGCTCCAGGCATTTCTCATCCCATCCACAAGCATCTCCGTCTTGGTGTTTTTCTCGCTGACAGGGAAGCGAACGTGAAGAGAACCATCTTCCAGAAGGATATAGAGCTCCCCCTGATCCCCCCAGATGAGGTCCCGTGGGCGATCCAGCGCAAACTGATCCCGCACCTTTAGTGTGTAGGTATCCAGAACCGATATGATTCCGTTTCCGCGGTCAGCAACAGCCAACAGCGGTCCAAATTCCGCAAGAGCCACGGGCTCAAAGAGATTGGTTCTCTCCTCTTCCGGGCTCCAAGTAATCTCTTCCCTCAAAGAAGGATAAGAGCAAAAACGCACCACGCTCCCCGTTCGGTCTGCAATGGCAAGGGTTGTGGAGCTGATTGCTACGGCATCCGCAACATTAGAGGGAATACCGCCCTGATATTGAATATGGATTTTATTTAATTCTTCATCCACTCGAATCTTATGAACATCCCCGCTCTTTTGAACGAGAAGGGCCTCGTCCAAAGTAAGAGGAATGACAACGGAGGGTGAGGCAATGTTCAGCTGCCCCTGCCAAGGATCCTGACGCTGATTGAAGACCCATAGCCTATCCCCCAACATATCCGGAATATAGAGCAAAGAGGCCGATTGACTGACCTTTCCCATCCCTTTCAAGCCATTTCGAATAATGGGATGAAACAGATTAACCCGGGGAAGAAAATCACCGGCCCGCTTTATCTTAAATCGTATATTTGCATCTAAATGACCGGGATAGAGAATTTTTTTGGTGCGCTCCCACTCTTCCTCCATCGAAGAGAGAATCATTCTCCCTCTGTAATCCAATCGGCGCACTTCCAAATAAAATTGCATCGCTCGAATGGCTTCCGGATACCGACCCAGTTTTCGGAGCACAAGGCTCTCCAAAAAATACGTATCGACAAAAAAGGTATTCTTTTTACGAGCCGCTCGAATACTATCCAAGCTATTCCAAAGATGGTTATCAAGAAAATAAGAATATCCTTTTAGAAAATCCTGCTCTGCCGCCTGTCTGTCGATCGCAACGGGAGTCATGCTCTGCGCCCACAACGCGGATACGGGACAGATAAGAAAAAACAAAACCCCAAGCGACAACAGTTTTCTATAAAAAGCCTTCACAACAACGCCCTCCTTAAACCAGAGACACCATTATCCATTTTTAAAAAGAACATTCATCCCGGCAAAAGAATAAAAGGCCAACACACCGGATGCCGTCAAGAGAAATCCGAGCAGCAGGCGCAAATAAAGCACCATCAAATCGCCTCCCGGCAGACGCCCCGATTGAATGGCAAGTACCGTTTTGGCAATACCTACAGAAAAAATAAAAAAAGCCAAGGCAACAAGCGCCTGTAAATTGACATCAGAAACGACCAAGAACAATCCCTCCGTTAGACCGTTCGCTAAAACGCAACAGCTATCACCCGATGCATATAAACGACCCGATCTAGTTTAACACAAAGCGGCGGGGGTGTACCCGGGGAACGTAAGATTGCGGATAACGAAACCGAATGCGAACAGGCGGTGGATTGACAGGTGAGACGGGAGAAAACTCACGGGATAGAGAGGGCATAAAAAAGGGGCTCGGCTAACTCTTGACCGAAACCCTTTAAAAGCAAATAAAAAAGCATATAAACCTATTGGATCGCTAGATAACAAACAACTGATCGTCTGCCATCTCCTGATCCACGTGGATTTGACGCAGTACCGCAACACAGACTTCCAGAGCCCGCTTGCCGTCACGAATACCCACTATCGGTTCTCTGCCCTCTCGCACACAGCTGATAAAGTGCTGCAGCTCCAGCCGAAGAGGCTCTTTTTTGGGGAATACGGGGTGTTCGACAATTTCTACGAGCCCCCCCTTTTGCTCTTGCAAACAGCGATGAATGGTGACATCCTGCGTTTCATAATTGACCGTAATGGTGCGCTCCGGTTCCGTAATTTCCATCTGGCGAATTCTTTTTTCGGAGACACGGCTGACGATAATATTGGCCATCGCTCCATTATGAAACAAGATCTGCACCGATGCCATATCCTCGTGCTTCGTACGAATGCAACGCCCCATAGCCGAAATTTCTTTGATTTCGGAGGGAATCAAGGACAGAATGATATCAATATCGTGGATCATCAGGTCTAAAACCACACCCACATCACTGATGCGAGGAGAGAAAGGCCCCATGCGGCGCGTCTGAATCAACAGCGGATTCTTTACCGACTCGCGCACATGCTGCACCGCGCTGTTAAAGCGCTCTACGTGCCCCACCTGCAGGATAAGATCGCGGCTGCCGGCGAGAAGCAACAATTCCTCCGCCTCCTTAATGCTCGTCGTCACCGGTTTTTCGATGAGGACATGGATGCCGCGTTCCATCGCTTTTTTCGCGACTTCATAGTGCAAACTCGTCGGAACGGCGATACTCAGTGCCTCAGGACGAGCTTCTTTTAAAAATTGATCAATATTCGTATAGGCGGAAACGCCCAATCCATCTGCGATTATATTTGCGCGGCTCTCATCTGTATCTAAGATGCCGACTAAATGCGCCCCAAGGATTTCCGTATACAGCCTTGCATGGTGCATCCCAAGATGTCCGACTCCTATCACTCCGACTCTCAACGACTCCATTTAAAACACCCCTCTGTACTGCCTGATCCATCTATATATCATTATCCCCGTTGCTCTTTCAAAAATGGACTCCTGCCAAAAAGTAAAAACATCCGATCCGCCGCGTCTCCCTTTCGCCAGGAGTAATACCTCTCCGAATGACAGCTTGTGCAGTGCGGGAACACATGAATATTCTCCTCAGAAACACCTGCGCATTTCAGTTGGTGCGCGATCATCCGATGCAGATCAAAAAAGACTTCATCCCCTCGCTCTTCTCTGCAATCATCGGGGAACACGGACAAGCCTTTCACGGTCGACGGGTCTTCTTTTTTACGCCCGTAACAACAGCGCCCGATAGCAGGGCCAATCCAAGCGTGCGTGTGTTCATCAACAACCGATCCTCGATACAAATCCCCTAACTGAGAAAGAACCTTGGGCACGATTCCGCGCACCGTCCCCTGAAAGCCGGAGTGACCCCCCATAACCCACGTTTTTTCATGCCCCCCCGCTACAAGAACAGGGGTGCAGTCCGCAAAGCGAAGGCTACCCCAAACGGCACGATCCCCTCCGACAAAAACGGCATCGGCACGCGTTTTTTGAGGCAGAGCCCAGATGGGAAGAGCGGGAACAACGGCGGTACCGTGAACCTGCATGGGGGCTACCAATCCTTGCGATCCCAGCTCCTGTGCGAGTCTTTTCTGTATTTCAGAGGGACGCCCCTCCGTGCCATTCAAAAGAGGCCCCCTCAAATACAAGCGCGCCGTAATCTCGCTCAAATGCGGCGGCATCAGAAAGTGCAGCACATCGCCCCGCTGTTCAAAACCGGCCCGACTCATACAGCAAGAGCCTCTCGCAAAAAACCCACCAAAAAAAGACTGCCGCAGCAGAGCACCGATTTTCCGGCCTGAGCGGCGGCCTGAACGGCCTCCATGGGGTCAGCAAAGGAACCGGGGACATTCAGTCCGCTGCATCGCGCCTCTTCCGCCAGTTTTTCGGCGTTTGCTGAACGGGACATGCCCGGAATCTCCGTGCAATACAACGGCACATTCAATTCCTTTAACAAGGCAAGCGATTCACGGTAATCCTTATCCCCCATGGTCGCGTACACAATACCGCCCAGGGAAAGTTCCTCCCCCAACGCCTGAACCGTTGCGACAAGCCCCTTCATGCCGTGCGCGTTATGCGCTCCGTCGAGAATAACCGCAGGGGTACCGGCGATGTATTCAAAACGCCCCGCCCACTGCGTGCGCTCAAGCCCTCTTCGCACGGCCTCCTCCGTGATGGGAAAAGAGGAGTGAAGACACAGCGCCGCGGAGCAGGCAAGCGCGGCATTCATCGCCTGATGAGGCCCGATGAGAGGCGTCATCGCCTCCTCCAATACCCAACCATTGTGCAGGTGCAAATCCATCGTCGTTTCCTTTAGGGTACAGCGGATATGGGATGCCGTCACCAGCTGCGGCAGGAGAAAACCCTCTGCGCCGTGTGTGCCGCACGCTGCGAGAAATTGCTCCTCCAAAGCGCTTTCCCCTCCTGCGTACACAGCGGGGGTATGAGGACGAACGGCGGCAAACTTTTCCGAGGCAACAGCCTGCAGCGTGTCGCCCAAAAATTCCTGATGATCCAAGCCGATGGGCGTGATCAGCGTGCATAAAACACGACGGACGAGGTTCGTGGCATCGCATCGCCCCCCCATGCCCGCCTCCATAATGGCGACATCGACGGAACTTCGTTCAATCAGTAAAAAGGCAAGAGCCGTCAGATTTTCAAAGTAGGTGGGGGGATCATCTCGCAAAAGGGCATTCCCCCGAATCGCCCCCTCCAAACGATCCTGCGCCTCAAGCCATGTTTCCACATCAAGAGGTTCACCGTTGACACGCAGCCGTTCCCCGAGAGATTGCAGATGAGGGCTGGTATAGAGCGCCACTCGATACCCTGCCGCCATCCAGATGCTCTCAAGCGTTGCGGACGTAGAACCCTTCCCGTTCGTCCCCAACACATGAACCGCCGGAAAGGAGCGCTCCGGGTGCCCGAGGCAGGCGAGCAAGCGCGCCAACCGAGAAAGCCCGGGGCGTATCCCCGGGCTTGAGCACCGATTTAAACGGTCTTCCAATCGGTTGAAATCCATTTCTTAATCCGCCTGATTCAAGCTCTTGATGTTTGCCTCAATGCGCATCTGCCGCGAAAGGCCGTCTCGCACAGCGGCTCTCTCTTTTTCGACAATTTCTTCCGGCGCTCGCGAGAGAAAATCTGCATTCTCCAGTTTGCGCTCGCTTTTTTCGATATCCTTCGCAATTTTGACCAGCTCATTACGCAGACGCAGCACTTCTTTCTCCACATCCAACAGATCACCGACAGGAAAGACGAGTTCACCGCCGTCAAAAACAGTGGCCAGGCTTTTCGGCGGCTTAGCCGCTCCTGCAGTCAGAAGCTCCAACGCCTCCACACGCGTGATCATCTGGATAAGATCGCGATTTTCCTCTATGCCATCGCGCAATGCTTCATTTTGTAAAACGAGGCACATCTTGGGAGCGCGTTTTTGAGGCGAAAGCCCGCCCTCAACGCGCAGGTTTCTCATATCCCGCACCAGTTGCTGCAGAAAATCCATCTTGACTCCCACCTGCGGATCGGACTCACGGTTTGGCTCCGGCCACGCCTGTTTTTCAATACAGCCGCCGCCAAAGGGAAACGCCTGCCAAAGCTCCTCCGTCACAAAGGGAACAATGGGGTGCAGAAGGCGCAGAACGTCGCGGAACACGGAGAGCAGAACGGCCTGAGAGGCCTTCTTTCTGTCCTCTCCCTCGTCCCCTCTAAAAGCGGGCTTGGAAAGCTCCAAATACCAGTCGCACAGCTCGCCCCAGACAAAGTCATACATCATGCGGGAGGCCTCTCCGAAATAATAGCCGTCCAGCAATCGGGTCATTTCCGCCGTGATTTCAGACGTTCTCTGTAAAATCCACTGATCGTGCAGGCGCAGGTGCTCGTCCTGTATTGGGTGCAGAGGATCGGCGCCCTCCAAATTCATCAGAGCAAAACGGCTGGCGTTCCACAGTTTATTCAAAAAGAAGCGATACGATTCTATTTTATTGGCGGAGAGGAAGATATCGCGTCCCTGAACCGTCAAAGAGGAGAGCGCAAAGCGCAGAGCATCTGCGCCGTACTGATCTATGATCAGCAGCGGGTCGATGACATTCCCCTTGGATTTGCTCATCTTCTGTCCCTTTTCATCGCGCACAAGGGCGTGGATGTACACATCCTTGAAGGGAACCTCCTCCATAAACTCCATCCCCATCATGATCATGCGGGCAACCCAGAAAAAGATAATATCGAACCCCGTCACCAAAACGGACGTGGGGTAATATTTTTGAAGCTCCTTCGTCTGATCGGGCCAGTTCATCGTCGAGAAGGGCCAGAGCGCACTGGAGAACCATGTATCCAGGACATCCTCATCCTGACGCAGATGCGTTGAACCGCAACGGCACGCCGCCGGGGCCTCCGTCGCCACGATGATTTCGTTGCAGTCCTCACAGTACCAGGCGGGGATGCGATGCCCCCACCAGAGCTGACGGGAAATACACCAGTCGCGGATGTTATCCATCCATTGAAAATAAACGCCCTCCCACTGCTCCGGGATAAAACGAATGCGCCCGTTTTTAACCGCCTCGACATCGACGTCGGCAAGAGGCCTCGTCCGAACAAACCACTGTTCCGAAAGGTAGGGTTCAATAATCGTCTGGCAGCGATAGCAGTGCCCCACAGAGTGCATATGGACATCGGCCGCTATCAAGCGCCCCGATACCTGCAGCGCCTCTACTATTTTTTCGCGCGCCACATGGCGATCCAATCCGGCGAAAGCACCTGCGTTTTCATTCATCAAGCCAGCGTTATCAATCACTTGAATCTGCTCCAGCTGATGGCGCTGCCCAACCAAGAAATCGTTGGGGTCGTGCGCCGGCGTGATCTTGACGGCTCCCGTTCCAAACTCCGGGTCCACCATATTATCCTCAATGATGGGGATAACGCGGCCCACAATCGGCACGATCACTTTACGTCCGATCAAATGGCGGTTGCGCTCATCGCGGGGATGTACCGCAATGGCGACATCGCCGAGAATCGTCTCCGGTCGGGTGGTCATCACAACAACCTCTCCATCCCCTTCAACAAAGGGATAGGAAACCGAGTAAAGATGCCCTTCCTTCTCCTGATGCTCTACTTCAAGATCGGAGAGCGCCGTTTGACAGCGAGGACACCAGTTGATTAAGTATTTTCCGCGATAGATCAGATCCTTCTCATAAAGGGAAACAAACACTTGGCGCACAGCGCGGGAAAGCCCCTCATCCATTGTAAAGCGCTCTCGCTCCCAGTCGCACGAGGCTCCCAGTTTTTTAAGCTGTTCTATAATGCGGCTGCCGTACTGTTTCTTCCACTCCCAAACCTTCTCCAAAAAAGCCTCGCGCCCCAGATCATGGCGAGAGATCCCCTCCGCTGCGAGAGACCGTTCCACCACGTTCTGCGTGGCAATTCCCGCATGGTCCGTACCGGGAAGCCAGAGGACATCAAACCCCTGCATTCTCTTCCATCGGCAGAGGATATCCTGAAGGGTCTCGTCCAAAGCGTGCCCCACGTGTAAAGAACCGGTTACATTCGGCGGGGGAATGACGATGCTGAAAGGGGGTTTGGGTGAATCGGGATCGCATTTAAACAGGCCGTCCGCCTGCCACTTTGCATACCACTTATCTTCGATAGGAGCGGGATCATAACTTTTAGCAAGGGAAATTTCCTGCGGGTCCATCTTCAGTAGTCCTCCTCAAGCGGAATGTTTAACGATCGGCTCTGGATGCCTCCAGCTTAGCCAGTCGTTCGTGCTCCGCCAGTATTTCCAATATACTTTCGCGAAGACGATTCATCTCCGCATCATTTTTACCCTCTGTAATCGGCGGCGGCAATATCGATTCCATGCCGCTCTTCAAGTGGGTTACATACGTTCCTCTTTTGCGCCCGGGAGACACTTTGTCGCCCTTGGTAAAGACAACCAAACGGGGCAGATCCAACTGATCGAGCCACTCCGTCAATTCCACATCGTTGGCAAGAAAACCGTGCCGAAAATCAACCAGATGGATGACAAAGGCAATATCGTTTTGACGCGTGGCAAAGTAGCCGTCAATGAGCTTCCACCAGCCTCGCCGCTCATCTCCGCTCCGCGACGCAAAACCGTAACCGGGCAGATCGACAAGATAAAACCCGCCGCCGTCTTCAACCGAATAAAAGTTGATGCTTCGGGTTTTCCCCGCTTTTGAGCTGACGTGGGCGACTTTACGCCCCAATAACGCATTAATGAGCGTCGATTTGCCCACATTTGAGCGGCCCACCAAGACGACTTCCCGCCCCAGTTGAGGCGGGAGTTGTTGTTGGTTAAACGCCGTGCAAATAATTTCGGATTTCCAGTTTTTCACGAGGACGCCTTGGGCTGCAGAGCCTGCGCAAAGACATCGCGGACGTGCCCCATGTAACGGAATTCCATGCCCTCTTTAACCCAGGACGGCATTTCCTCTACATCGACCTTGTTGTCCTTGGGTAAAAGAACCTTCATGATTCCATGGCGCTTTGCCGCCAGAATTTTTTCTCTCGCGCCTCCAATGGGTAGAACACTCCCTCGCAGAGTGATCTCCCCCGTCATTGCAATGCTGGGAGTGATCTTACGATTGGTGAGGGAGGAGAGCATGGAAAGCGCCAACGTCACCCCCGCAGAAGGTCCATCCTTGGGGATGGCTCCCTCGGGAACGTGAACGTGGATATCAATCGCATCCCAATCCGTATCCTGCAGGCCGTACTGCTCCGCGCAGGATCGCAGATACCCCAGAGCCGTCTGAGCGGATTCCTGCATAATCTCGCCGAGATTGCCGGTGAACGTCACCTTTCCTTTGCCCTTCATCACTACGGATTCGATGATGAGCACATCGCCCCCGGTCTCCGTCCACGCCAGCCCCATGGCTGCTCCAACCGTTTCTTCCTTGGGAAGATGGGTCTCGTGCAACCGCGGTGCCCCCAGGTACTGCTTTACGGACGTAGGAGGAACGGACAGTTTTTTGGGCAATTCCTGATTAATCTCGTAATCCGCCACGACCTTTGTCGCTAGCTTCCTCGCTATCTTGGAGAGCTGCCGATCCAGATTGCGGACACCCGCTTCGCGCGTATACTCGGTGATGATTTTGGCGATCGTTTTATCGGGAAGGGGAATTTTCCACGTTTCAATCCCCGCCTCGCGCATAATGCGCTGCCAAAGATGCCGCTTGGCAATGTGCACCTTTTCCTCTGTAACGTACCCGGATATGGAGATAACCTCCATGCGATCGAGCAAGGGACGGGGAATCGTATGCGCCACATTCGCGGTCGTAATGAACATAACGTTGCTGAGGTCAAACGGCACCTCCAGGAAGTTATCCGTAAAATTGCGATTCTGTTCCGGATCCAATACCTCAAGCAGTGCCGCGGAGGGATCCCCTCGGTAATCGCTGCCCAGCTTATCGATCTCATCTAAAAGCATGACGGGATTTTTCGTCCCCGCCTGTTTCATCTTTTGGATGATACGACCGGGAAGAGAGCCGATGTAGGTCTTGCGATGCCCCCGAATCTCCGCTTCATCCCGCACACCGCCCAAAGACATACTCACAAACTTACGTCCCAAAGCCCGAGCAATAGAGCGACCCAGCGAGGTTTTTCCGACACCGGGGGGCCCTACAAAGCAAAGAACTTGACCGCGAGCGTTTTGCTTGCTCGCAAGCTTCCGCACAGCCAAAAACTCAAGAATACGCTCTTTCACTTCATCCAATCCATAATGATCCTCGTCGAGAACGTGACGCGCCTCTTTCAGATCCAGGCGATCTTTGGACTGTTTGTTCCACGGCAATGCCACAAGCCAATCGATGTAGGTCCGCACAACCGTCGCCTCAGCGGACATGGAGGGCATTTTGGAAAAGCGATCCAGCTCATGCAGGGTCTTCTTTTCCACTTCTTTAGGCATCCGAGCCTTGAGAATCTGCTCTCGCAATTCTCCCGACTCAGAGCTGCCGTCCCAGTCCCCCAACTCCTCCTGAATGGCGCGGAGCTGCTCCTTCAAATAGTACTCACGGTGACCGCGGTCAATTTCCTGGCGCACTCTATTGTGGATACTATGCTCCATCTCCAGCAATTCGTTCTCTCGCACAAGAAGGCGCATCAACAGCTCCAACCGCTTCTCCGGTGCGAGCATTTCGAGCAATTCCTGCCGCTCAGAAATACGCACATGCACATGAGAGGCGATCAGATCCGCCAATAGAGCGGGATCTTCCACTCCGGCGATAGAAGCCGCTATTTCCACGGGGATTTTAGGGTGAAGATTGACGTAACTTTCAAATTGATCGAAGGCAGCGCGCCGCAGCGCCTCCACTTTTCTTGATGTCTTTCCGGTAAAGGCAATTTCCTCAACCTCTGCCGCCATATAATCCGCTTGCGGCTGATATTCCAATACCTTCGCCCTGGAATTCCCCTCCACAAGAACTTTCGTCGTGCCGTCCGGAATTCGAACCATTTGAATAATTTGGCATAGCGTACCGACCGTATACAGATCGTCCCCTTCGGGGACATCGACCTGCATCTCTTTTTGAGAGACGACCAAAATCTGCTTATCATGGAGGGATGCTTCCTCAAGAGCCTTAAGGGACTGCGGTCTCTCGACAAAGAGAGGCGCAATCACACCGGGGAAGAGCACCATATCCCTTATCGGCAGGACAGGAAGGAGGGCCATCAAGCCACCTCCCTATCCGTTTTGTTGACCAGTACAGGAGGTACAATCCCCGCAACCACATCCTCAGTGATGATTACTTTTTTCACCTCTGAAGAATGCGTCGGAAGATCATACATAAGATCCAGCATCAACGACTCCAAAATGCTCCTTAGACTGCGAGCACCGGTGGCATAGGAGGCGGCTTTTTCCGCGATGGCAGATACCGCACCATCCGAGAATTCCAACTCTACGCCCTCAAGGGAGAATATCCGCTGGTACTGTTTGAGCACGGCATTCTTCGGTTCTTTCAGAATGCGAATCAGAACGTCCTTATCCAAACCGTCAAGCGCGACCAAAATGGGCAGCCGCCCGACAAACTCGGGGATAAAGCCGTAACTTTTCAAATCATCCGCCAAAACCTGTTTCAACAGCGCATGCGATCCATCCGCATGGTGATTCAAAATATCGCCGCCAAAACCAATCACCTTGCGATTGACGCGACGCGCAATGACCGGCTCAAGGCCGTCAAAAGCGCCCCCGCAGATAAAGAGAATATTCTTTGTATCGATCTGGACAAAATCTTGGTTGGGGTGCTTGCGCCCGCCTTTTGGCGGAACATTGGAAACGGTTCCCTCCAAAATACGCAGGAGTGCCTGCTGGACGCCCTCTCCTGATACATCTCGAGTAATCGACTGCGATTCCGATTTGCGGGAAATCTTATCGATTTCATCGATGTAGATAATACCGTGTTCCGCCGCTTTTGCATCGTAATCCGCCGCCTGCAAAAGCCGCACGAGGATATTTTCAACGTCCTCCCCTACGTAACCCGCCTCCGTCAACGTAGTGGCATCGGCCATTGCAAAAGGCACCTTAAGGTATTTTGCAAGGCTCTGCGCCAACAGCGTTTTACCGCATCCTGTTGGCCCTACCAGCAATACATTATTCTTGGGGAGCTCTACATCCTCTTGATTGCCCCCGGAACGAATGCGTTGGTAGTGATTATAAACGGCAACAGCAAGCACTTTCTTTGCTTGATCCTGCCCTACGACATGCTCGTCAAGAAAATGCTTGATTTCCGCGGGTTTTGGCACAACCTCATTCATTACAGACGCACAAGCAGAGGATGCGGCGGGGATTCCCCCCTCATCCCTAATGATCATATTACAGAGTTGGATACAATCCGTGCAGATGTACACGTTAGGACCGGCAATCAGCTTCGCTACCTCATCCTGCCCTTTACCGCAAAAGGAACAGCGGACTTTTCGTTTGCGCCCATCAGCACTATTTTCATAAGGATACATGGTCAACCTCCACCCACGACAACGTCAACGTTTTTCAATAATGCGGTCGATCAAGCCGTATTCCAAAGCTTCTTTCGGAGACATAAAGAAATCACGATCCGTATCCTGTTCAATGCGATCCAGTTTCTGTCCCGAATGCTGAACGAGGATATCGTTTAACAGGGATCTCATCCGCAGGATTTCCTTCGCCTGAATTTCAATATCCGTCGCCTGTCCGCGTGCACCGCCGAGCGGTTGGTGGATCATAATCCGCGAATTGGGCAAGCTCGTACGCTTTCCTTTTTCTCCGCCCGCCAGCAAAATAGCCGCCATACTGGCTGCCTGCCCCGCACAAATGGTAGAAACAGGGCATTTAATGTACTGCATCGTGTCATAAATAGCCATGCCGGCAGAGATAACTCCGCCGGGGCTATTCAGATACAAAAAGACATCTTTATCGGGATCTTCACTCTCCAAAAATAAAAGCTGAGCGATGACCAAATTGGCCATGTTGTCCTCTATTTCCTGCCCGATGAAAATAATTCTATCCTTTAGCAGCCGACTGTAAATATCGTAGGAGCGCTCACCGCGCCCCGTCTGTTCAACAACTATGGGAACGAGATAGGACATATTGTCCCTCCTAAATTTATGTTATTCTTTCGTCTCCGCAGGAACATTCGTTACCTGCACCTTTGAAACAAGGAAATCCACCGTCTTGCGAGAGCGAACCTGAGCCACAACCTCTTGAATGCGGTCACGCTCGGCGACAAAATATTTTTTCAGCTGCTCCGGCTCCACACCCATGTTATACGCCATCGAAGTGACTTCTCTATCCACGTCCTCCGCCGTACAACCGATGTTTTCTCTATCCATCAAGGCATCAACGGCCAAGCTGTTGCGGACGATCTCGCGAGCGCGATCCGTTATTCCCTTATCGAACTCCTCAGGATCAAGGGAATTATTCTGCAGATACTCGTCCAAGCTCTGCCCCAAATCCTTACGAATCTGATCCTCATGACCGCGGCGCATCGCTTCCTTCTGACGCTGGATCATGGAATCGGGAATCTCCATCTGGCACGCGGATGCCAGTTTATCAACGGCGGAATTACGCAGCGACTCCGCATCCTTCATGGAAAGACTCATCGCCACCTGCTGGCGAACGCCTTCCTTTAATTCATCCGCAGTTTTAAATCTTCCCTGCGAAATTTTTTCTGCAACTTCATTTGTAAGCTCCGGAACTTCGCGGCGAAGGATATCCATGACCTCCATATTGTAACGCAAGGTTTTTCCCGCCAAGCGCTTCTCAGGATGATCCGCCTCAACTTGAAGCTCCACGCAGACTTCTTCTGCCGGTTTCTTGCCCAGAAGCGCCTCCTTTATTTCAGGACGCAGCGTCTCCTGTCCGAGGAAAATCGTGTTCTTTTTCTTTTCCTCAAGCTCCGTCTCTTTACCATTGCCGTCAATAACAGTGGAGGAATACTCAACCTCAGCGATATCCGCTTCTGTCAAAGGGCGATCTTCTCCCGTTGACTTGAGCTCAGCAGCGGAATCCAAGAAACGATTGACATTAGTCTCTACCAGTTCATCCGACACCTCGTGAACGGTTCTTTCCGCTACGATATCAGAAAGCTCCGGCAGGATAACTTCAGGGCGAACCTCTAAGGTCAAAGTCACCTCAAAGGGCATCCCCTCCTCCAAACGGCCCGCAGTAACCTGCGGATCAATCACGAGGTTTAAGTCATGTTCGCGCACCACAGTCTCCAGTGCATGGCGCAGGAGTTCCTCCATGGCATGGCGGTAGATAGCCGGTTTCCCCAGGTGCAACTCCAGCATTTTTGCGGGAACATGCCCCTTACGAAAGCCCTTAATATTCACGTTTGCAGCAAGGTCGCGATAAGCCCCCCTGATTGCCTCCGCCGCCGTTTGAGCATCGTACTCCGCCTTAATCACAATCACGTTCTGTTCTTGAGAAATGATCTCTGATTTCAAATCGTACAACTCCTTTCGGAATAATCTCCATTAGTTTAACCGTGTAATCTTATCATAAAATGGAGTCAATAGGATGGGCTTTTTAACGTGCTCTTGGAATATCATCAATCAAGAAAAAACCACCCCACATTTGCACGCATGGGGTGGTAATAGACAATTGGCGGGCTCGGCCGGAGTTGAACCGGCGACCTACGGCTTAGGAGGCCGTCGCTCTATCCAACTGAGCTACGAGTCCGCAACTTGCAAGGGAGATTTTACCACGCCGTCAAGCGTTCTTCAATGCCTGCTCTAAACAAACAACATCCGG
>JAGPAO010000017.1 GCA_018063805.1 Synergistaceae bacterium
TTTGCTGAGCGCCTATGGGTGCAAGGAGAGATAATATAGAGGGGGTTCCTTGAGGAATGGAGACACAGATAGTTTGGGTAGTAGGTGGTATGGCTGTAATTGCGATGATTTATGCATACGTTACGGCCGGTGCAATTAATGCGAACAAGGTTGACCACGAGAGGATCAACGAGCTTTCTGAGATTATTCAGAGCGGATCGATGACCTTTTTGTACCGGGAGTATCGCGCATTGATTCCCTTTGTTGTCGTTGTTGCTGCGTTGCTTGGGTGGAAGCTTAATCCCCCCACTGCAATTTGTTTCGTCCTCGGATCGCTTTGCAGCGCTTTAACGGGGTATGTGGGGATGCGGATTGCGACAAAGGCCAACGGACGCACTGCTTTTGCCGCGATGAAGGGCATGAACCAAGCTCTTGATATCGCCTTTAAGGGCGGAAGCGTCATGGGAATGACCGTTGTGGGCGTCGGCCTTCTCGGTGTGCTTGGCGTTTATATGGTCTTTCAGGATATGCAGGTTATTGCCGCCTTTGGTTTTGGCGCGAGTTCTATCGCCCTCTTCGCTCGTGTGGGCGGCGGTATTTACACAAAGGCTGCGGACGTGGGTGCCGATCTTGTCGGTAAGGTTGAGGCCGGTATTCCTGAGGATGACCCGAGAAACCCTGCCGTTATTGCGGATAACGTAGGGGATAACGTGGGCGATATCGCCGGAATGGGTGCCGATTTGTTTGAATCCTACGTCAACTCGATTATCGCAGCTATGGCAATTGGTGTTTTGATTCATAGTATGTCGGGCATCACGTATCCGTTGTTGCTCTCCGCTATCGGTATTCTGGCTTCTATTCTCGGTGGTTTCTTCGTAAAAACGAAGGAAGGGGGAGACCCTCAAGGCGCGCTTCGAATGGGGCTGATTTCCACCGGAGGGTTTATGATCGCTGGTTCCTACTTTCTTACATCGTGGATATTTAAAGGGGATCTTACACTCTTTTGGGCCGTTCTCGGCGGAGTTGTATCCGGTGTGGCCATCGGTTATGTGACGGAAGTGTACACGTCTTCCGATTATGCTTCGGTGAAGGAAATAGCGCAGGCTTCCGAAATGGGGAGCGCGACGAATATTCTGGGCGGAATTGGCGTGGGTCTTAAATCCACTGTTTTCCCCGTCGTTTTTATCTGTATTGCGACTCTGGTGGGGAATTACTTTGGCGGCCTTTACGGAATTGCCTGTGCTGCCGTTGGAATGCTCTCCATCACGGGTATGGTGCTTTCTGTTGATGCTTATGGTCCTATCGCCGATAACGCGGGCGGAATTGCAGAAATGGCGGGGCTTCCTCATGAAGTGCGTATGATCACCGATAAGCTGGATGCGGTGGGAAATACGACGGCTGCTGTGGGTAAAGGGCTTGCCATTGGTTCTGCTGCACTGACGGCTCTTGCATTATTCGTTTCTTATGCAACGGCTACAAATTTGAAGACAATTGACTTGATGGATCCTCACGTTATGGTGGGGCTTTTTATCGGAGGCGTCTTGCCCTTTATCTTTAGTGCCCTCTCGATTCAGGCCGTTGGTCGCGCAGCGGAGAAGATGATTGAAGAAGTCAGACGGCAGTTCCGTGAGATCCCCGGTATCATGGAGGGAACCGCTCGCCCCGAATACGAAAAGTGCGTTGATATTTCTACGGCTGCTGCTCTTCGCGAGATGATCGTTCCCGGTCTGATGGCTGTTGTCGTCCCTGTATTGGTCGGGATGGTGCTCGGTGCTGCGGCATTGGGCGGTCTTTTGGGCGGTTCCATTGTGACGGGAGTTATGATGGCTATCTTTATGTCCAACGCCGGCGGTGCGTGGGATAATGCGAAAAAGTATATTGAAGAGGGGCACCATGGCGGCAAAGGAACATCGGCTCATGCGGCTGCGGTTGTAGGAGACACAGTAGGCGACCCCTTTAAGGACACGGCGGGACCCAGTTTGAATATCCTTATCAAGTTGATGTCTGTTGTCGCCGTTGTTTGCGCTCCACTGTTTGTTTGATTTTTTAGTGGTCTAACTGAAATGGGGGATGAGGGGGCGTAAGCTCCCTCATCTTTTCCGCTTTTTTGCAATGTGTCTTTTGCGGGTACACAGAGATGGGATGGCATAAGGTGATCAATAGGTGTGCAAAGGAGAACGGTGTTCTTTTTTTTAGAGTTTCACGTATATTGATGGTTGCCATAAACCCTTCTTCTGGGCTAACATCAATTCATGGATAATGGAATACAAGAGGTTAAATCGCGTCTTAATATCATAGAAGTCATAGGTGATTATCTCCCCTTAAAGCAATCGGGAAATGCCTTTTGGGGGAGGTGTCCTTTTCATAAGGAAAAAACACCCTCTTTTTCTGTTTCACCTGACCGGCAGACGTTTCACTGCTTTGGTTGCGGAAAAGGAGGGGATGTTTTTACTTTTTTGATGGAAATTGAAAATATTGATTTTCGCGATGCGTTGATGCAGCTTGCAGGAAGGGCAGGTGTCGATTTACAGCCTTTTAACGCCGGTAGCCGCCCCTCTCAAAAAAAATCATTTGGAGATATCTTGGAGACGGCACTCCAATTTTACAGACAGAATTTATCCCAACAGCAGGCGCTAATCGCGAGGAGTTATCTCGAACAGCGAAGTTTATCCTCCGC
Organism: Synergistaceae bacterium; assembly: GCA_018063805.1. Lineage (GTDB taxonomy): Bacteria > Synergistota > Synergistia > Synergistales > Synergistaceae > JAGPAO01. The sequence goes on from JAGPAO010000017.1 coordinate 2,657, forward strand.
TGCCTGTGCGGAATTTGAATTGGGATGGGCTCCGGTATCGTGGGATGAACTGGTAAGGACGTTGCGTGAACAGGGGGTACCTGAGAATGAACAAATTGAGAGCGGCCTTGTCGTACGTGGAGATCACGGTTTATACGACCGCTTTCGAGGAAGGATTATGTTCCCAATACGCGATGATCGCCGCCGTTTAGTCGGTTTTGGCGGCCGTCTTGTCAGCGGAGACGGTGCAAAGTACGTGAATAGTCCCGAGGGGGTTCTGTTTAATAAAAGGCGTCTTTTATACCTTTTAGGCCATGCTAAAAAAAAGATACGGGAGAGCGGACGTCTTATTCTTGTTGAGGGGTATTTGGATGCTATTCGTGCCCATCTATTCGGGTTTCAGGAGTGCGTGGCTTCTCTCGGCACCGCATTAACGGATGAGCAGGGGGCTTTGATTAAGCGGTTTTCTGACCTGTGTTACATCTGTTACGATCCTGACTCTGCGGGGCAGGAGGCTGCACTTCGGGGAATGTATGTTTTGCAGAAATGCGGAGTAGAGGTTCGCGTCGTCTCTCTGCCGGGAGGAAAGGATCCGGATGAAATTTTTCTCCAACCGAACGGGACGGAGATTTTTGAATCGGCATTGAAACGAGGGCAGCCGTTGGCACGTTATCACGCAATGGTGAGAAAAAATGATTTGCAGGATCCCGCAAAGCAGTTGCGAGCGAGGGAAGATCTTTTGGAGGGGCTTGCGTCTCTGCCCGTGTTGGATGTGGTGCCTCATTTGGGGAGTATCGCTCAGCTATTTGGCGTTTTGCCTCATGAGTTGCAGCGAGAAATTGCAGCAAGGCGTTTGACAGCAAAAAAAGAAAATTACCGTTCGAGCGAGAAGGAAGAAGCATTCGCCGTTGTCCGCGAAGAGTTTTCCGAGGAAAAAACAGCGGAAGTTGAGGACTTGGAGTGCGTTCTCTGTAGTTTTTTATGGTCAGATGCCTCTTTACGTGCGAAAATTGAACCGAAAAAAGCACTTTTGCTTTTTACGGATGAAGTTTTGAAGAATATTGCTCTTGCGCTTTTGTCCGGGGAATCTCCGGAGGAACTTCAAGAGCGGTGGAGGCAGATTTCGGACGAAGAGTGTACCGCTCGTATTGCCAGAGGCAACGCCGTTATTGCACGGGAGGGACTTGACGAAACGGCTTCTGAAGGACTGATCCTTCTGCTTGAGCGCCGCAATTTAGAACGACGTTATGCCGAGTTGAAAAAACGCATGTTGTGCGGAGAAGCGACAACGGATGACCTGGAACAGTATCAGCTGTATGCGAGGAAATTGAAGGGTGGAGGGTAATTATGGCTCAAAAAAAAGGTGTTCCTGAACAAAACGTAAAGCCCGAAGTCTCTGCGGAGGCCGTTTCATCCGATGAAATGATGGAGTACATAGAAAATGTTAGGGAATTATTGCATGAAGGACGGGAAAAGGGTTTTGTTACTTATGATGATATAGAAAAACACTTACCTAAGGAACTCCTGACAGCGGAGACATTGGATAATATCTATCAAAATTTGATGGAGCTCGGCATTGACGTCGTTGATGAGGTAAAAACAAAAGAAGATGCAGGGGATAATGATGCCCTGCCTGTTTCCACCGGGCACGAGGAAGTGGGGGATTTGGAGGATTTGCCCCTTTCAGACCCCGTTCGCATGTATCTGCGAGAAATTGGGAAAATTTCTCTGCTAACCCCGGAACAAGAGGTTATTCTTGCCAAGGGTGTGGAGGCAGGGGATCCTAAATCAAAGGCAAATCTGGTTGAGGCCAACTTGCGTTTGGTCGTGAGCATCGCAAAAAAATATATTGGGCGCGGGATGCTCTTCTTGGATCTGATTCAGGAGGGAAACCTCGGGCTCATTCGGGCTGTAGAAAAATTTGACTATCGCAAGGGGTATAAATTCAGCACCTATGCAACGTGGTGGATTCGCCAGGCCATCACGCGGGCGATAGCGGATCAGGCGAGAACCATCCGTATCCCCGTTCATATGGTGGAGACCATTAATAAGTTGATTCGAGTGTCGAGGCAGTTGGTGCAGCGTTTGGGGCGAGAGCCCGGATCTGAAGAAATTGCAGCGGAAATGGAAATCACATCGGATCGCGTTCTTGAAATCCAGCGTATTGCGCAGGAACCGGTGTCGCTTGAAACGCCGATTGGAGAGGAAGAGGACAGCCAATTGGGTGATTTTCTGGAGGATAAAGACCTCCCAAGCCCGGAAGAAGTTGCCGCCAGTCAGATTTTACGAGAGCAACTTGAGGAAATGTTGGATGATTTAACCGATCGCGAGCGAGAAGTCTTGCGTCTTCGTTTTGGGCTTGAGGACGGACACTCGCACACATTGGAGGAAGTGGGGCGGCGTTTTGGAGTCACCCGAGAGCGTATTCGCCAAATAGAAGCGAAGGCGCTTCGTAAATTACGTCACCCGAGCCGAAGCCGAAAATTGAGGGATTTTCTTGAATAATAAAAGAAAACGTTGTTGGAACAGCTGCTCATTGCTATACTGGAAGGTGAGATGATTTGGGATCATGAGATTAGATAAGTATTTGAAAATTTCTCGAATCATCAAGCGGCGCGTTGTGGCAAAGGAATTGGCTGAAGTGGGGGCAGTGCGTTTGAACGGTAAAAAAGCCCGCCCCGATGGTGAGGTTAAAAAAGGGGATCGCTTGGAGATTGCCTTTCCGCGCAAGGTTATGGTCGTGGAAGTGCTGGAGGCGGATGAATCCCTTCTGAAAAAAAGAGCTATTCCGTTTTTGCTGATCGAAGAAAGACAGGTAACTGCGGCCGAAAAACCTTGGTAGATCTGTAAAAAACAGAACGTTAAGGAGGAACCGTTGATGAGTGAAATTGTAGGAGTACACGGGCGTCAAATCTTAGATTCAAGGGGCAACCCGACTGTTGAAGTGGAAGTTTGGCTTGACTGTGGCATCGTTGAGCGCGCGAGCGTTCCATCGGGCGCCTCTACAGGTTCTTTTGAGGCAGTTGAGCTTCGGGATGGTGATGCCGCTAAATATCAGGGCAAAGGCGTCGAACAGGCAGTAGCCAATATTAATACAAAGATTGAACCGGCTCTCCTTGGGATGGATGCCTCGGGGCAGATGGATGTGGATCATGTTATGTGCGAGCTTGACGGAACTCCGAATAAGGGGCACTTGGGCGCCAATGCTATTCTTGGCGTTTCTTTGGCGGTTGCGCGAGCGTCGGCGGCCTCTCACGGCTTGCCTTTGTGGTCCTATCTGGGAGGGCTCGGTCCTTACCTTCTCCCAACGCCTCTGATGAATGTCGTCAATGGGGGCGCTCATGCGGATAACACGCTGGATATCCAGGAGTTTATGCTGGTTCCGCATGGAGCTTCTTCTTTTAGTGAGGCGCTTCGTATGGGGGCGGAAACGTACCACGTTCTTAAAAAATTACTGAAGAAATCAAAGCATTCCACGGGTATTGGGGATGAGGGTGGCTTCGCTCCTAATTTTAAAACCAATGCGGAGGCTTTGGATTATCTTGTTCAAGCAATCATTGAAGCCGGATTTAAACCGGGAGAAGAAATCAGCCTCGCTCTTGATGTCGCTGCCACGGAGTTTTACAAAGATAAGAAGTACGTTCTTGAGGGAGAAGGAAGGACACTGACCTCCGAAGAGCTCTGTGACTACTACGCAGGGCTTTGCGATAAGTACCCGATCGTCTCTATCGAAGATGGAATGTCCGAAGAGGATTGGGAGGGTTGGGCGTTGCTGACCCAGAAATTGGGGAAGCGCATTCAGCTTGTCGGAGATGATATTTTTGTCACCAATCCGGAAAGATTTGCCCGTGGGATCAAACAAGGAATTGGAAATGCCATCTTGGTTAAGCTCAATCAGATCGGAACGCTTTCAGAGACGCTTGAGGTCATCGAAATGGCGACAATCAACGGGTACTCATCCATTATTTCGCACCGATCGGGAGAAACAGAAGATGCTTTTATTGCAGATCTTGCTGTGGCAACCGCTGCGGGACAGATTAAAACAGGAGCACCTAGCAGAATTGATCGTGTGGCAAAGTACAACCAATTGCTTCGCATTGAAGAGGCGTTAGGGGACACCGCAAAATATGCGGGATTGTCCAGAATCCAGATAAAACGATAACCTTAGGAGGTTTTTTGAGATGAAAAAAATAGTTGCAATCGATGATATTCCCGGAGCCATTGGTCCTTACAGCCAAGCTGTTTGGAGCGGAGATTTCCTTTACTGCTCAGGGCAATTGGGGCTTGATCCGGAAACAAAGCAGCTTGCGGGTGATACGGTCAGAGCTCAGGCCGAACAGGCGATGAAAAATATCAGAGCCTTGTTGGCTTCCCAGGGCTTGACCCCTGAGCATGTTTTGAAAACAACGGTTTTTTTGACCAGCATGGCGGACTTTAAAGACGTCAACGAGGTCTACGCCAAGACATTCGATAAAAACCCTCCCGCTCGTTCCTGTGTCGCTGTCGCCGCTTTGCCTGCGGGGGGCTTGGTTGAAGTAGAGATTATCGCCCATAGAGGGTAACCATTATTTTTTGAAATAAGCCGGCTGAGAGCGGCATTTTCGCCAAACCTCAGTCGGCCGTTGGAGTGCTTACCATGGAGGATAATCGATGATAAAAGTGGCCGAACCCACAATAGAAAGGTTAGTGCAGTACCATCGCCTGTTAGAGCGCTTACAAGATGAGGGGCAGCGAGTGATTTCCTCTCAGCAGATGGGAGATCTTCTCGGTATTAAAGCCAGTCAGGTGCGCAAGGATCTTTCTTACTTTGGTGAGATAGGTAAACGCGGGGTGGGGTATCATGTGGGACGCCTTTATGAGCACGTGTTTAGGATTCTCGCATCCCCTAAAACGTGGAAAGTGGCTCTTGCCGGTGCCGGTAACCTCGGACTCGCTCTTATCGGTCATTCTGCATTTAAGAATCAAAATTTTTGCGTTGAGGCACTTTTTGATGTAGATCCTCAAAAGGTGAACAGGGAAATTGCAGGGGTGCATTGCTGGCATTTTGATGATATGACGGCGCAGTTACAGGAGAAAAAAATTGAAATATTGATTCTTGCTGTTCCTGCTTCCGCCGCGCAGCTTTGTGTTGACAGAGCTGTTTCAAGCGGTATGATACGAGGAATTCTCTCTTTTTCGCCAACGACAGTTATAACGCCGGAAGATGTTTTAGTGTACAGCGTTGATGTTTTTGCCGAGTTGGAAAAATTGCTTTTTTATCTGAAGACGGACTGAGCGGATAATGCTTTCAAGAAGCGTTATCTATGCTAAAATACTGACTTAGTATTTTTAACAAAGATTATGGGTGCAGAGCACAGAGGAGGGGTTTTGTTTGCCGCAACAGGGTGATTTGATGGGGCTGGTACTGCCGATAGCGATGTTTATGGCAATTTTTTATTTTCTGATACTACGCCCGCAGAAAAAGAAACAAAAACAGCATGAGGACATGATCAACGGCATTGGCAGGGGAGATTCTGTCGTCACAGCCGGAGGTTTCTTCGGTGTGGTTCGCGATGTCCTGGAGGATAGCTTTATTATTGAGGTTGCAGACGGCGTTAAAATGAGAATTTTAAAGGCGTCTATTTCCGCCAGAAGGGATGCGTCTGCCCAAAAACTTGTTTCTTCAAAGGGGAAAAAAGATTCTGTTGAGGCAAATCCAGTCGTGGAAGCAGAAAATGAGGCGGCACACGCTGAAGAGAGTAAAAGCGAAAGTTAGATTTGCTGTTCTTTCTTTGAATTTTATAGCGGAGTGGACTGCAAGTCCTCTCCGTTTTCTGTGTGATCAGGGGGTTATAGGATGTTGAAGCGGGATAAAAGGAGATTAATTTTCATCATAGCAGTCGTTGTGCTTGCTGCGTTCGTCGTGTTTCCTATCAAAGACAGATTGCCGTTAGGTCTTGATTTGAAGGGGGGCGCGCATATTGTCCTTCAAGCAAAGGGGCTTGATGGAGCGGCTCTCTCGGATGACAGCACGGAGAGATTGGTTGTTGTTTTGCGCAATCGTATTGACCAGTACGGCATTACAGAGCCGATTATCCAGCGGCAGGGAAAAGACCGGGTTGCCATTGATTTGCCGGGTGTGGAAGATCCTGCTGCAGCATTGGATTTGATCGGGCGCACCGCCGTTTTGGAGTTTCGACAGGTATTGGGTGCAACGCCCAGTATGCCGCCGGAACCGCAGCGGGAAAACTACGATAGCGATGCTCAGTTTGAAGGCGCAAAACAAAGATGGGCCGAAGCTAAAAAAGAGGTAGAGGGGTACGCCGATGAGGCGGAGGCAAAAGCCGCTTTGGATCCTGCGGTCACTGTTGGACGAGATGACACAGGGCGCGCTTATCTTTTAGGGGAGCTTTACGTCAGCGGAAAGGATTTGGCCAATGCAGAAGTTACTTCTGATCAATTGGGCAAACCTGCCGTGTCGATAAAGTTTAACAGTGAGGGATCCAAGCTATTTGCTAAAGCCACTGAGATGAATGTGGACAAGCAGATAGCCATTGTATTAGATGGTATGGTCGTTTCTGCCCCCGTTGTCCGAGAAAAAATATCGGGCGGAGAAGCTCAAATATCGGGAAGTTTCAAAATGGAAGAGGCGGCGCGGTTAGCCATTATGCTCAGAGCCGGAGCTCTGCCTGTGCGCGTCGAAGTTTTAGAAAACCGTTCCGTGGGGCCGACATTGGGGGCTGATTCCATTAATAGCGGGGTTAAATCCGGGTTGGTGGGTGCCGCGCTCGTCGCTGTCTTCATGCTGATTTACTACGGAGTGCTGGGATTGGCCGCAGATATAGCCATGGGGGTTTCACTGCTGCTCCTGATGGCCTGTATGGTTTTGCTTAAAACAACGCTGACGTTGCCCGGAATCGGTGGGATTATTCTTACCATCGGGATGGCAGTGGATGGTAATATCCTCATTTACGAAAGAATGAAAGAGGAATATCGTTCAGGGAAGACAACGATAGCCGCGCTTGACTCCGGATTCAGAAAGGCGTTGTGGGTTATATTGGACTCGAATTTTACAACATTGATAGCTGCTGCCGTACTCTTTTATTTTGGAGCGGGGCCTGTCAGAGGGTTTGCCGTCACACTGAGTCTTGGCGTTGTCACCGCCATGTTCGGAAACTTAGTGGTCACGCGTACCCTGCTGCATATTATGTTGAGCCAGCGCAAGAATGCAGCGCTGTAGTTGGGGGGAGCGGTAAAATATGTCTGCTTTTGACGCGTCAAAACTAAACTTGCCATTTATGAAATATCGTCTTGTCGCGCTCGGCTTGAGTGCGGTGCTTATTGTGGGGAGCCTTTTTCTTCTGGCAACAAAGGGCGTTAATTTAAGCGTGGATTTTGTAGGGGGGCTTGTTCTTCAAGTCCAATTTGAAAAAGCGGTTAACGTTGCCGAAATTCGAAACACGATGATAAAGATCAACCAGGGGCAGGCTGTCATTCAAGCGTATGATGACCGAGATGTTCTCGTGCGTTTGCAGACGACGGGAGCGGGGGATGAAGCGATCAGCAAACAAGTTCTGGGTGCCTTGGAAAAAGATTTCGGTGCCTTAAAGGTATTGAAGATTGATAAGGTGGGTCCTGTTTTCGGAAGGGAACTTCGCCAACAGGCCTTCATCGCCGTTACTCTGTCGATCTTGGGTATTCTTGGTTATATGGCATTTCGTTTTAGCTTTCGGTTCGGCGTTTCCGCCGTGCTTTCGCTCGTTCATGATGCCATTATCATGTTGGGGGTTTACAGCCTGACGGGAAGGGAGATTTCCACCTCTTTTATCGCCGCTATTTTAACCGTTATCGGCTACTCCCTGAACGATTCGATCGTTGTGCTGGATCGTATCCGTGAAAACTGGGGAAGCGTTCGTTCCGTCGGTATTGTTGATCTTGTCAACAACTCGATCAACCAGACATTGTCTCGAACTATTAATACATCACTGACCACTCTGTTACCTGTGTTGGCGATGTTTTTTCTTGGAGGAGAGGTTATCTCAAACCTGGCCTTTGCCTTTTTGGTGGGGATAGGAGTGGGGACCTATAGTTCTATTTATATTGCGAGCGCCGTTCTCGTTGAATGGTATGAAAGATCTCCGAAACACTAGTTTTGGGTAGTGTGGCGCGAATAGAGAGAACTTTGTTCTCTCTATTCGCGCCATGTGTGTTATTGCGTATGCCTCTTATCACAAAATCGCGTATAGTTGAGCCAGTTTTTAAAAATGTTTGCTTTGGGCTTGTAGAAAGTTTGCCTATGCAGTTATTATAGGCTCAAGGTGATGTTTTTAATCGGCATCGCTATTTGCCGAGATCTAAAAAGAGGGGGAACCTTTCATGAAGAGTTATGCCTTGGCAATTGCCCTTTCCATGCTGATATCTGCCATTTACGCCATTCAGAATACCCAGGAAATTACAGTGCGCTTTTTATTTTTTGAGGGAGTGTATGCGCAGGGGTTGTGGGAGGTCATTCTTTTTTCTGCCGGCGCGGTACTGATGTGGTTTTTTTCTCTTCTGGCATTGTTGGAAGTCAGATCAAAATATCGAGGCCAGATTCGTGAGCGGGATAAAAAGATAGCATCGCTGGAAGAGGAGCGAAACTCACTTCTCCTCGCTTTTAGAGGCAGTGGTCGGGAATTGGGTCAGGATAGACCGCAATCGTCCGACAGCGCCGCTGAAACGACCTCCACTCTTCACCAAGAGGAAGGAGAAACGGTTTAATTTGCTGGCACGCTGTGTTTCCGCTGATTTAAATATTCGCGAACCGGATGTGTTCGTTTACGAACTGGCTCAAGAATTAAAGTGTTCCGAGTTTCTTGCGTCCCTTCTGTGGATGAAGGGGATTAACCAACTCGATAAGATTGAAGAGGGAAGGGCTTGGATCTCTCCCAATCTTTCTGTCTCCATGGACGGTGTTGACTTGGGACAGGCAGCATCCGCCGCTGCGGGTATTTTTGCTCAGATAAAAGAGGGTTCCAGAGTTCTCGTCTATGGGGACTATGACGTTGATGGCATTACGGCTACGGCTACCGTTTTAGAGCTTGCACTTTTGAAAAAAGCAAAGGTTCGGTACTATATCCCTCACCGCTTTGAACAAGGCTATGGTCTGCACGCTCAAGTTGTGGAGATGATTGCCAAGGTGGGATGCGATCTTCTGATCGTTGTCGATTGCGGCACACAGGATATTGAGGCGGTAAGCAGAGCAAAGGCGCATGGTATCCCCGTCATTATTTTTGATCACCATATGATTCAAGGTAAAACGGCCGATTGTGATGCTCTTGTCAACCCACAGTTGGATGGGAATCTGCTGGCTCGTCAGCTCTGTGCCGCAGGGGTGGTGTGGTCCTGGGCCTGGAAATATCGGTTGGCACCGGAGGATTGGCTTTTACAACGATTGCAGTTAACGGCATTGGCAACTATTGCGGATTGCGTTTCCCTTTCTTCCCCGGTCAACAGAGCTATTGTCAGAGAGGGTTTGACCGCATTGCGCGAAAATCCGAGGCGGGGGCTATCCCTGCTTATGCAAAAACTTGAAGTGAACCCCATCGCTTTGGATGCGGAGACGCTCTCGATGAAAATCATTCCCTGTTTGAATGCGGCCGGACGTCTTGAAATTGCGGATGTAGCGATGAAGATCCTGTTCCCCGTCGGTGATTTGGAGCAGCAAGTGGATCATTTGATCCAACTGAATCAAAAACGCAGGACGATTTCTTCAAAAATTATTCAGGATGTGGAGAATAAGAGCCAAGATGGTTTTAAATTTGTGCTTTCCGGCGATGATTGGCCTGTCGGAGTGCTCAGCAGTGTTGCCAGCCGTATTAGCAACGACAGAGGGACGCCTATTGTGCTTGCCGCCGCTACGGAAAGTGTCATACGAGGCACGCTCAGGATGCCGGAGGGCGGAGATGCGGTTGCGTTATTGAAAGAGATAGCGAGCGATTTAAGTACCTGGGGAGGTCATCGGCTTGCTGCCGGTTTTAGTGTTGACGTGGACAGATGGCCGCATGTGCGGCAGAGGATAGAGACACTGATGCAGGAAGTTGAAATTATCCCCCAGAGATTGGAACTTCTATCATGGGCACCCGAGCGTTTGAGCATGGAGATGTGGAAAGAAGCGGAGAGCATTGGTCCTTTTGGCATGGGCAATCCGTATCCGTTGCTTTTTCACCCTCAGGAGGGTCCGTTTCGCTCCGAACCTCTGGGAAAAAACGGGAAACATGTGAGAATTAAAATCAATCAAACCTCTTTGCTTGGTTTTGGCGGAGAATCTCTTTTACAGGAGAACCCGTTCCCAACGGGGTGGGTCTATCGGCCAAAGTTAGAGACGTGGAAGAATATCACTAATCTGCAGTTTGTGCTGGAACGCGTGGTCCTTTGAGTGCTTGAGATAGAGGTGCTGTTTACGTGAATGATGATCAGAAAAAACAGGAGAGTGCGTTACCCAAGCAGCTATTAAACGATCGCTCGTTGCGGCCGTTGATGGAAAGTTTCTTTGAAAAAATGCCGAAGGATCAACAAGTCGCATCCGTTCGCCTGGGGTTTCAAGAACTCTGGAATCGCGCGGCACAGTATTTAAGCAAAGAGGATCTGTGTAAAATAGGGGAAGCGGCTGTTTTCGCCTGTTGCGCACATGGGAAACAAATCAGGCATAGCGGAGAGCCGTATGTGATTCATACCCTCTGTGCCGCGGCCATTCTTGCGGAAATGCGGCTGGATCGTGATACCCTCATCGCCGCATTGTTGCACGATGTGCTTGAGGATACCTCCGTCAACGCAGAGGAATTGACAAAACATTTTGGCTCTGTTGTCGTCACGTTGGTGGATGGTGTGACGAAACTAGGGAAGCTCCCCTTTAAATCCATAGAGGATTATCAAGCTGAGAATCTCCGGAAAATGTTTCTGGTCATGGCAAAGGATATTCGGGTGGTTTTAATCAAGCTTGCCGATAGACTTCATAATATGCGCACTCTCGACTCCTTAAAACCGGAAAAACAACTCTTGATTGCAAAAGAGACGCTGGAGATCTACGCCCCTCTTGCGCACAGGCTTGGAATTTATCAAGTAAAAAGAGAACTTGAGGACCTTGCGTTCAAAACGATGGATCCCGAGATGTTCTACGATATCCGTCGTCGAGTGCGAAAAAAATTGCCGGAACGCGAAGGCGTCATCAAAACGGCACTTGATATTCTTCAAAAAGAATTACAAAAAGAAGGTATAGAAGCTCAGATTAGCGGTCGTTCTAAACATTTTTACAGTATTTACGAAAAAATGCAGAGAAAGCACCTGTCGCTGGATCAACTCTATGATTTGCTTGCTTTGCGCGTTGTCGTGGGTACGCTGGCGGAGTGCTATCAAGTCTTGGGGTACGTCCATACGATATGGAAGCCTATCCCCGGACAATTTGACGATTATATAGCCAATCCAAAAAATAACATGTATCAATCCCTGCATACAACCGTGGTTGGCCCTAACGGGGAACCGCTTGAAGTTCAGATACGAACGCGTGAGATGCACATGCTTGCGGAATACGGTATCGCCGCGCATTGGCAGTATAAAGAGCAAAAAAGCGATGCCGATGAACTGGACAGAAAATTAAGTTGGATTCGACAGGCCCTTGAGGGGCAGGAGGAAAACAGTCAAGAGCCCACCGCCTCTGAGTTTATGGATAATTTAAAAACGGATGTCTTGATTGCGGATATCTTCGTCTTTACCCCAAAAGGAAAAGTTATTTCTGTGCCTAACGGTTCGACACCCATTGATTTTGCGTATTCGATCCATACAGAAGTGGGGCACCGCTGTGTCGGTTCCATGGTGAACGGGCGCATCGTTCCGATGGATTATGAGTTGAAAAACGGGGATATCGTTCGTATTCTGACCTCTCCCCAAGGCAAACCCTCTCGTGATTGGCTTAAAATCGCCAAGGCAAACCGCACAAGGACAAAAATCCGGTCTTATTTCAGGGCGCAAGATCGTTTGGAGCGGGAGGAAAAACTGCGCCGCGGTAAAGAATTACTCGAAAGAGAGCTTCAACGCCGTAATCCCGGTCAGTCCGTTTCGTTGGAAAGCATCTCCTCTCAATTGGGGCATGTAACCAGTGACTTAGGCTACTCCGGCACTGAAGAGCTTATTTTATCCGTTGGCATGGGGAATCAAACGGCCTCCGGTATTTTATCGCGTCTCTTTGAGCATAAACATCCCAAGACGGTGGAAGAACCGCTTCCCGTTACCCCGCCCAAAAAAGTAACCGATTCCACCATTGTTGTGGAGGGGGCTGATGGTGTCCTTGTCACACTGGCGCAGTGCTGTTACCCGATACCGGGAGATTCCATTCTGGGGTGTGTGACTCAAAGCCGAGGGATAACGGTTCATAGGAAAGAGTGTATCAATCTAAAAAAGACGGATCCGGAGCGCAAAATTACCGTGAATTGGGGAACCTGTAAAAAGAGACACATCGCGCGCCTTCGGATAGAGGGCAGCGACAAAGGTGCTCTTTTTGCGGAAATAGCGCATGGTATTGTCGTGATGGACGGACATTTGCTTAATATCCGCGGCAATGTCGTAAATAATACGCGCGCTCATTTTGTCGTTGAGATAGAGGTATGGGATGTAGAGCATCTGTATCGGATTATCGCAAAAATTAACGCCGTTGATGGCGTGGTCGAGATCATGCGGGGGTGAGTCTTCTTGAGGGTTGTATTGCAAAGGGTAAAACACGCAAAAGTTTCCGTTGAGGGGCGTACCGTCGGCGAGATAGGAGAGGGGTTCTGTTTGCTGGTTGGAGTGGCAGTCGGAGACGTGGAATCAGACGCCGTGCAATTAGCGGAAAAAATAGCCCATTTGCGCGTTTTTGAGGATGAAGAGGGAAAGATGAACCGCTCTCTCGTAGACGTGGAGGGAGCTATTTTAGCAGTCTCTCAATTTACTCTTTACGCCGATTGCAGCAGAGGAAGGCGCCCTTCTTTTACGGATGCGATGGAACCGCAGGAAGCAAATCGGCTTTATGAGCGATTTATGGAACATCTAAAGGCAAAAAACATAGAGGTGGAAAAAGGGATTTTTCAGGCCAACATGGACGTCGAGCTTTGCAACCAAGGGCCGGTGACCATGATACTAGAGAGTAAAAAGGGGTAGAGAAAAATGGAGATAAAACGTTTCCCGCTTGGTTTTTTGTGGACTAATTGTTACCTTTTGTGGGATGAGGATGGGGCTGCCTTTGTCGTTGACCCGGGCGGGGACCCCAAAGAAGTGATGGATTTCATCGAATTGAAGGGACTGAAATTGCACTGGGTTTTATTGACGCATGGGCACGGAGATCATCTCATGGGGATAGAACCGCTCCGGAAGATTTCTCTTAACGGAGTCGCGATTCATGCGGAGGACGCACTTTGCCTTACGAGCTCAACGCACAATCTTTCAGAACATATGGCCGCCCCCGTGGAATTTTCGGCGGCGGAGCGCCTGTTAAAAGACGGCGATCGTTTGCAAATAGGGAAAATGACCGTCTCCGTAATCTACACACCGGGGCATACTCTTGGCGGCGTTTGTTATTTTGTTGAAGAGGGCGAGCAGCATCTCCTTTTATCGGGGGATACGCTCTTTGCCCGAAGCGTGGGACGTTCGGATTTACCCGGAGGGGACGAATCTGTATTAATGAATTCACTGCGAAAACTGGCAAAACTCCCCGATGATGTGCCCGTGTACCCGGGGCACGGGCCGGATACGCGGATAGGGGACGAGCGTCAACAGAATCCTTTCTGGCCCGCATAACCCCAAATGCGTCTGTCCTGTTTGCCGGATGACGAGCGGCCGAGGGAAAGGCTTTTTAATAAAGGCGCAGATAGCCTTACTCTGACCGAATTGCTTGCGATTCTCTTTCGTACGGGGACTCAGGAGCGCGACGTCATGTCTCTTGCCGCTGCGGTGCTGCAGGAATGGGGTGGGTTGCGAGGGCTTTCTCGTGCCACGCCGAAGGAACTGTTGGGGATGAAGGGGATGAAAGAGGCCAAGGTATCCTCCCTTGTCGCTGCTCTGGAGTTGGGCAAACGTTTGGCGGTAGAGGAGATTGATCATTTGGACGACTGGGCTTTTCGTGTGCAGGCTAAAGCAATTGCCTTGCAGCTGGAAGAGCGGGAGTTCATCGTCGCCCTTTTTTTAGACGCACGGGATAGGGTGCTTAGCGAGGAGAGTATTTCCTACGGCGGATTGAGCGGGGCTTATATGGACTTACCCTTTTTATTTCGCCGTGCGGTTCGTGTGGATGCTGACAGCTTAATCATTATGCATAACCATCCGGATGGATCGTTGCTGGCGAGCGAAGATGATCGCCGCTTAACAACCCACTTGAAGCGATGCACAGAGCTTTTGGACCTACGGATGAAGGGGCATTATATTCTTGCGGGGGGGAAATTTCGTCTGATTGAAGGATCACTTACTTCCCCGCAACGCCCTTCGTTGTGATAAGATACAGTGTCGGGTAACATAAAACGATTATTTTGATTTGCGGCACCTAAGGGTGTGCGAACGGGGGAATTATTATGTTCAAGTTCCTCTCTGGTCTCTTCAGCAGGGATGTTGGAATTGATCTGGGAAGTGCAAACACGGTTGTCTATGTTAAGGGGAAGGGAATAACCCTTGATGAGCCTTCTGTGCTTGCAGTGCGTAAAACAGGGCGAAAAGGGCAGAAGGAAGTCATCGCTTTTGGTGCGGAGGCAAAACGAATGGTGGGAAAGACGCCGGTTGGCGTGGAAACCATTCGCCCGCTTCAGCATGGGGTTATAGCGGATTTTGAAATGACGGAACAGATGATTGGCTATTACATGGCGGGCGCAAATCAAGGAAGAGGGCGGATGGTTCACCCTCGTGTTGCGATCTGCATCCCTGCTTGTGTAACCGAGGTGGAGAAACGGGCCGTTGTGGATGCCACTTTGGGTGCCGGTGCAAGGGAAGCGTTTGTCGTTGAGGAACCGCTTGCCGCTGCTTTAGGTACGGGGTTGCCCATTGACGAACCGCGGGGAAACATGATAGTGGACATTGGCGGCGGAACGAGTGAGGTTGCGGTGCTCTCTCTTGGCGGCGTTGTGATCAGTAATTCCTTGCGTGCCGCAGGGGATGATATTGACAGCGCTATTGTGGCGATGATGCGGCAAAACTATACCCTGTCCATTGGGGAGACAACAGCTGAAGAAATTAAAATCGCCATCGGTTCGGTTATCCCCATGGATCAAGAACTCCAGATGGAAGTGAAGGGGCGCGATCTTTTGGAGGGACTGCCAAAGGTCGTTCAGGTTACGTCCCAAGAGGTTCGGAGTGCCATTGAACCGATAATCGTTCGCGTAGAGGAGATGCTTCGATTTGCGTTGGAGCAGACACCTCCCGAGTTAGTCAAAGATATCGTGGATCAGGGGCTTATTTTAACGGGGGGAAGCTCCCAGCTTCGCGGCTTGAACATTCGTTTTTCAGATGCGATGAACGTTCCCGTCCATTTAGCGGAACAGCCTCTCTATTCTGTGGCTCTTGGGCTTGGTAAGATGCTTGAAAATATGAACAGAATGCCCCAAATTTCTGTTTCCATTGATCGGGTGTCCATGTAACTGATCTTGTTAGTGGGAGTATAGGTGATCCGCAATGGGTAAATTAAACCCCTTTTGGGTGAATGCTCTCCTTGCTGTTCTTATGGGATTATCCCTGATTCAAGTCGGAGCTTCTTTGCCTGTGTTGCTGCACCGAATGACGGATGTCACGGGGCAGCTTCTTTATTGGCCTGAGAAACCTGCGTTGGAGTTGCGCGTTCTTGCCCAGACGGCAAGTAACTGGGTTTTAGAGCGCGCAACACTGCAAGAGCAAGCGCGAGAGTTGCAAAAAGAAAATCTGTTGCTTCGTGCCGTATTGCAACGGATGGGCAAACCGGCACCAAAAGCTACGGCCCAATTAGTACCCGCCAAAGTGACTTTTAGGCATCCGGAAGCATGGTGGAAAGAATTTCGAGTGGATAGAGGGCGTTTGCACGGTGTGCGTGTGGGGGCACCTGCTCTTTCTGATGGGTATCTCGTCGGTAAAGTTTCGCGCGTCGGGGATGCTTATGCATGGGTTGAACTCGTCACCTCCTCCTCCTTCCTTATTGCTGCGGTCATTGATGAGACGTGGGATTTAGGAGTGGTAACTGGGGATGATCAGGGTAATATTTGGCTGTTATACATACCTGAGGAGAAAAAACTTAAAAAAAATATGAGGATTTCCACGGCACTGATTGGAGACTATCTTCCTCCCGGGATTCCCATCGGTAAAATTTGGGGAGACGGTGAGGCCCGCGGCGGATTTTTACCGCGCAAGGTTGCCTCGGGTGCGCATTTGACCCAGCTTTATGGCGTTCAAATTTATGCAACGGAGGGAGTGGGGCCATGATGGTTGCACTCTTGGTTTGGTTTGGACAGGATCTGCTGCAGGTTCTATTCATGGGATTTCTTCTCGTTCCCGGCTTTTTCTTGTTGCTAATGCTCTTCCGAACGGCAGCGGGAATTGCGAGGTCTCAGAATATCACCTGGTGTGTGTGGCAGGGCTTTATTGGCGGTGTTATCTGGGATTTTCGTTGGACGGGATTGCCCGGTCTTTCCGCTGTGCTGAACACCCTCGCCATCGCTTTTATGGCGTGGATTTGGTGGAGAAGCCCTGCTACAGGAAGAACGCCCTTGCTTTTTGCGATTACGGCCGGAGGGGCTCATTTTTTGGTGGGATTCGCCCACTATTTAACGTGGGATGTCTCCAGTTCTACGGCTTTGCGCCTTTTTTCCATTCAACAACTTTTAATGCTGCCCCTTTTAATTTTATTCTATATTTTT
Source organism: Synergistaceae bacterium (assembly GCA_018063805.1). Lineage (GTDB taxonomy): Bacteria > Synergistota > Synergistia > Synergistales > Synergistaceae > JAGPAO01. The sequence goes on from JAGPAO010000017.1 coordinate 19,489, forward strand.
TACGCATGGAAAGTCTCGGATACTCATGTCTAAACCGCAGGATCGTTTTGATGTTGATCAACGGCTTCTTTACCTGCGGAATATCTTTATCTTTGGTTTGGCATTGCTTGTTGTCGGATTAAGCTATTTCCAACTGGTAAAAGGGGATCGATACGTCAAACTTGCGGCATCCAATCGTTTACGGATGATCCGTTTGATGCCGCCAAGGGGGAATATCTTTGATGCTACGGGAATTCCCCTTGGTGTGAACGTAAGAACGTTTGATGTAAAGGGCTATCCGATGGATATTCAAAAAGAGGAGAACCTTGTTGCGATCGCTCAACTTTTTTCGGGGCACGGCATTCCGATGCTATCGGCGGATTTGAAGGTCACATTGGATAAGCAGTATATAGCCCCTTATCGAGCCGTTTCTGTCGCAACGAATCTTACCCTGGCACAGGTAGCTGATTTGGTGACGGATCCCGAATTTCCGAGTGTTCTTTTCCCCTCACCCGTCTGGAGGCGCGTTTATCCGACGGCTTCTTTGGCCGCACACGTTGTTGGCTATGTGGGTGAAATCACTCGAGATGAACTTGAAGAGCAGAGGGATCTACGCTATGAGGGCGGGGATATCGTCGGGAAAAACGGAATTGAAGCCTTTTATGAGGACAAACTGCGAGGAACCGTGGGGGAAGAGGCCGTTGAGGTGGACGCCAGAGGGCGTCGCCTGAAGACCATTAGTTATACAGAGCCTATTAAGGGGAGCGACGTCCATCTCACATTGGATCTATCGGCGCAGCGGTTTGCCTCGGAACTGATGAAAGGGTACCGCGGTGCGATTGTCGGGATGCGGGTGGAGGATGGTGCGGTGGAGGTGTTGTTTTCTTCCCCGAGCTACGATCCTAATCCCTTGACGTGGGGGATTTCAGCGAAGGAATGGGCGTTATTATTGAATGATAAAGAGCGCCCCATGATGAATCGCACGACGAGCGGAGTTTATCCCCCCGGTTCTACGTTTAAAATTGTGACAGCCATGGCTGCTCTGACGGAGGGAACAGTCAATCTTTCTACAACCGTCCACTGTCCGGGTTATCTAAAAGTGGGCAATCAAACGTTTCGCTGCTGGAAACGCAGCGGACACGGCACGGAGAATATCGTAACGGCACTGCGCGATTCTTGTGACGTTTATTTTTATCAAGTTTCGCTCTGGATGGGGGCCGACAAGCTCTTACGATGGGCACAGTATTTTGGAGCCGGAAGCAAAACGGGAATTGACATCCCGGGTGAATTGCCTGGAAATTTAGCAGGACGAGAGTGGAAACGCCGACGATTTAATGAAGGATGGTATCATGGAGATACGGTGAACTACTCCATTGGGCAGGGGTACTTGCTGACAACTCCGCTCCAAATTGCGAGAATGTTTGCCGCTATTGCCAACGGAGGGCGTTTGGTCGTTCCCCGGTTGAATAAAGAAGCTCCGGTTCTCGGTGAGAAGATCTCTTTTTCTAAAGCGCATTTGGAGCTTGTGCAGCGAGGGTTAACGGAGGTTGTTCGCTCAGGTACGGGACGCCCAGCAGGTGGTTTTGGTGTTAGTATTGCAGGAAAGACAGGGACGGCCCAGAATGCGCATGGGGATGACCATGCATGGTTTGTCGGCTATGCTCCTGTGGAAAAACCTAAATATGTTGTCGTGGCACTGGTAGAAGCGGGAAAAGCGGGCTCTTCCGTTGCAGGTCCGATCGTTGGGAAAATGTTAGCCCATATGCTGAATAAGAACAATGAGGGAGGAGCGATCAAATGATAGAGCTAAAGGGCATGGATGATTCTGTAATACGCTGTGTTATTCCCGATCATCTTTGCGAAAAAGAACTCTTTGAATCGTTACATAACGTCAATAGTCGCGGAAAAAATCTACTTCCGAGGGCGCGTGTTGTCCTGGATTTTCAGGGGCGTCCTCTCCCTCTTCCGCTTGTGTTTCAAATCATGTCGGAATTTATTGATCCCGCCGGCCTGGAAGTTCTTTCTTGGGTGACGTATGATTCCTCGTCTTTGGATCAATTGAAAAGGATGGGCTTTCCTTTAGGGGAACCGAACTTGGCTCCGCGTGAAAAAAAATCCCGGCAGGCTCTTTTTCTTAAGCGATCCTTGCGATCCGGGCAGAGGGCGGAGCATGCAGGGGATATTATTTTATGCGGGCATGTGAATGAAGGGGCGGAAGTCCTCTCGACGGGGCATATTATCGTGCTGGGGCGATTGCACGGAGTCGCTCACGCGGGGATGGACGGAGATGAGAGTGTCTCTGTCATTACGAAATCGTTGGGTGCGTTGCAGGTTCGAATTGGGCGGCGCGTCGGCGTTTTAGACCGACATGTCTCCGCTTGGGGGAAACCCGCTATAATGACGGTGGAGAATGAGTCTGTGCTGATCTCTGAATGGCCTGCTTAGTAAATTGTTTATACTAGAAGAATCAATAATGAAGGAGAAAGGAGGGGTAATAACATGGAATCAAGGGTAATCGTCGTTACCTCCGGAAAAGGGGGAGTGGGTAAAACCACGACCACTGCGAACTTAGCGGTGGCATTAGCGCAAATGGGGCATAAGGTGGTCGCCATTGATGGTGATGTTGGGTTGCGAAACCTTGATATGGTGATGGGGCTTGAGAATAGAATTGTCTATACGCTGATTGATGCCGTAGAGGGCGTCTGCCGTTTGAATCAGGCACTTGTGCGGGACAAGCGTTTGGAAACTTTATTCATGCTCCCTACGGCTCAATCGAAAACAAAGGACGCCGTGACGACAGATCAGATGATTCAGGTTTGCAATGAGCTTCGTCCTGATTTCGATTTTATCCTGATCGACAGCCCCGCCGGTATAGAATCCGGTTTTAGAAATTCCGCAATTGGAGCGGATGAGGCATTGGTTGTTACTACACCGGAGGTCTCCGCTGTTCGCGATGCGGATCGTATCATCGGCTTGCTTGAATCAATGGGAAAATCGCCCATCAGTTTGATTATCAACCGTATTCGCCCTCATGTCGTTGCTCGCGGTGATATGCTCACGGTTTCTGATGTTCTCGATGTCCTTGCCATCGATCTGATCGGCGTTGTTCCCGATGATGAATCTGTTTTTAGCTCCACGAATAAGGGGGAGCCCTTGACCCTTGGGGGCGTGTCCCCGGCTGCTGTTGCTTTTTCCAACATTGCAAACCGAATTATGGGGCATGAGGTTCCCTTTCAATCTTTGGATGTTCCTCATGGTTCCAAGTTTATGGCAAAAATAAAACAGCTGTTGAGATTGTAGGTGAGGTCAATGGTTGGGTTCCTTTCACGGTGGTTTAAGCAGGAAAGTTCAAGCAACATCGCGCGCAATCGTTTGCAGGTGGTATTGATGCATGATCGATCGGACATTACACCTGAGATGATGGAGGGATTGCGCCGCGATATCATTTTGGTTATCCAGCGTTATCTTGAGATAGATGTGGAACATATCGAAT
>JAGPAO010000094.1 GCA_018063805.1 Synergistaceae bacterium
GATGAAGAAGATAGTTGGGATATTTGCACTTTTTTTACTGGCGTTGTCTGCCCTAACGCCCGCATTCGCTCAAGAAAAACCAGCCGAATACAAGGCATTTAAAAGGCTCACATGGGCAGAAATGCAGAATATTGCAGGAGAAAAGAAGTTAAGCCACAGGATTTTCTACACGCCATCCAAAGGGGACGCGCCGGCTTGGTTTGACGCCGTTAAAAGAGGCGACATCGAAACAGTCAAGAAAATGGTCGCAAAAGGACAGGATATAGAGGTCAAAGACACAGGGGCTTTAAATCAGACAGCTTTAGGGTGGGCCGCGTTTATCGGTTACCTGGATATCGTTGAATTTTTAGTTGAAAAGGGTGCCAACCTCTACGCAACCGACAAGGGCGATGTCCAGCACGCATTTAAATCTGCTGTGTTGGGGGGCAATATGTCCGTCATTCATTACCTGTACCCCTTGATGAAAGACAAAATTAACCTTAACGCACAGGACGAGCGGGACGATGAAACCGCTCTGATGGTAGCCGCATGGAACAACAGGATTGAAACCGTCCGTTTTTTGATTGCCCATGGCGCAGACGTCAACATTGTGACCAAAAAGCCGGGTGTCTGGACGTATGACAACAACGCGTACTCCTACGCCGTAAAACAAGGCAACAAAGAAATCGTCGCCATCCTCACCGATGCAGGCGCAGTCAACCACAAAACGGGCAAAGCCGACTAAAATAACCCGATTTCACCACTGAGACAAAAAAGAGCCACAGGGGAATCCTCTTTCTTAGCAGAGAGAGAATCTTCTGTGGTTGTTTTGTTTGCTAATCTACGCATTACTAATTATTTATATATTAGCAATGTATTCCCTGCACGTGCTACTGCGTCAACTTATTCCTGATGGTCGTCTTAATTTGGATCTTCGCTCCATAGCGTTATTTTAGAATACGGCTTTGCTTCTTTCGGATGAACAATCCCATCTATCCCGTTAAAATGCGCGCGATGCGTTGATATCAAATAGGGTTGAGGAAATAAGGGTAAAAACGAGCACGGAATTGCTTGTTTTTAATGATCTGCAATGATATAACAGATATAGTTTAAACATTGAAAATATGGAGGTTTTTGCCGATGCCCGACAAAGGGAAAAATAGTCTACCACCGCCCATCAAATCGGTAACTGATTACATCAACGCCGTGGAAGCGTTTGCAGACGGATGGACCTCTATTATTTACAGAGGCCAATCGAACGCAGACTATAAACTCAGTTCCTCTGCCTATCGTAAAATAAACGGGGGCAAAGGGGCAACAAAGGCGGAACTTTACGAATACCACAAACAGATCCTTTTGGAATCTCGGCAGCTAGCCGACGCGCACCATTCCTCACAAGCGGATTTTTGCCAGCTCGCACACATACAACACCACGGGGCACCCACAGTGCTTATTGATTATTCGTATAACCCGTTAGTGGCGCTTTACTTTGCCTGCCAGAAAAGTTCTTCTGGGGACCATGATGGGGCTGTTTACTGCTTTAACCATTCCACAGAATATATACCTTATATCAAAAAAGAAGATACGTTGAACAATGTTTTTGCCCCGAAAAAACCCAAAATATTCACTGAAAAAAAGGGGGGAAACAACTCCTTTGTGCTCACGCCCCCGGAAAATGAGGGCTCCCCTCGGATCCATGATCTGTTTTTACTGGAGCCTCCACACATAAACCAGCGCATTTTGGCTCAACAAAGCATTTTACTCCTCCACACAGAGGGAAAAATAGATAAAAAATCACACCGTAAAATCGTCATTGACAAGAATTCAAAAAAAACTATTTTAGACCAATTACGATTGCTCGGAATTTCGCAAAAGACATTATTCCCGGACACTCCCGGTTTTGCCGGATGGTTTACTCCAAAAACAGGCATTGAGCGGTATGAACAACTTCTAAAGGAAGCTGATAATGCATTTAAAGAATTTGCCTTGCTTGGGCCAAGCCAACAAAATGATACTGGCGAATGTGAAAAACTTATCAGTCTTTTCAAAGAAACAATATGGTATGCAGAGAACAACAAAGACGCCATTGATGCAACGAAAAGCGAGTACGCTTATGCTAGATTAGCTTATGTTTATGCTTATACCATAATGAATGGAAACATTGACCAATTGAAGAAACTATACGAAGAGCACAGAGGTAGCGAATGGATTGCAATAAACTACTCTTGGGGTTTGGGCAAATTAGCTGAAAAACAAGAGCTTCCAGAAAGCACTGAAACCGTTCAATTTTTGAAACAGCTACACGAACTCTTCCCTAATAACGAAGGGATTGCAGGAAACTATTCTTGGGGCTTGGTCAAATTAGCTGAAAAACAAGAGCTTCAAGAAAGCACTAAAACCGTTGCGTTGGTGAAACCGCTACACGTACTCTTCCCAAATAACGAATGGATTGCAGGAAACCACTCTTGGGGCTTGAGCAAATTAGCTGAAAAACAAGAGCTTCAAGAGAGCACTAAAACCGTTGCGTTGGCAAAACACCTACATGAACGCTTCCCGCATAACGAAGGGATTGCAGAAAACTACTCTTGGGGCTTGGCAAGCTTGGTCGAAAAGCAAGAGCTTCCAGAGAGCACTAAAACCGTTGAGTTGGCAAAACATCTATATGAACGCTTCCCGAATAACGAATGGATTGCAGGAAACTATTCTTGGGGTTTGGCAAGCTTGGCAGAAAACAAGAGCTTCCAGAAAGCACTAAAACCGTTGCGTTGTTGAAACTGCTACACGAACGCTTCCCAAATAACGAAGGGATTGCGGTAACCTACTCCTGGGGGTTGGAAGGCTTGGCCGTAAAACAGGAACTTCAGGAGAGCACTAAAATCGTTGAGATCATAAAACAGCTACACGAACGCTTCCCAAATAACGAAGGGATTGCGGTAACCTACTCCTGGGGTTTAGGCAACTTGGCCGAAAAACAAGAGCTTCCAGAGAGAGCTAAAACCGTTGCGTTGCTGAAACTGCTACACGAACTCTTCCCAAATAACGAAGCGATTGCGGTAAGCTACTCCTGGGGTTTGGGTAAATTGCCTGAAAAACAAGAGCTTCCGGAGAGCACTAAAACCATGGAGGCTTTGAAACAATTACACGAACGCTTCCCGAATAACGAATAGATTGCACAAAATTATAAAATCGCATCAGATAGACTGGCCCCTCAGTAATCGTTTAAAAATACTCATGCCGTATTATCTTGATGACGGAGAAGCAAAAAAAACGTTTTTTTAATAATAAACGAGGGAGAGCATACCCTATGCTCTCCTTCGTTTGCTTTTGACTTTTGATTCGCTCTTCCGGCTCTGCGGCGATTATCTTTCCAAGCCGATGATCAGAGGCATCTCCAGTACGCTGCTGCCCCTTGTTGAAACAGGCTGTTCCCGCGGCTGTTCTTCTGACTCCACATCTACATCTTGGGAGACAGGTGGGATTTGAGGGGCTTGTTTGCCCCCTGGCTTACGGTCGTCATTTGGGTCTCCGATCTGGATTAATTTCCTCAACAGACCGTGCACGTAGTAATTGGTTCGAACAACCCGCATGGAGCCGTTTTTAAGTTTTTCCAAGCGAAGCTGCGCTTGGAGCTTATCATCCATGACATCCTCCGGGGAGGGGCCCTTCTTCCCTTTTTGAGGCAGTTCTTCCTGCCCTCGGATTTCAACCACGATTTGATCGTTGGTTTCCTTTGCGTCCAGCTCTCCCAACAGTTCCGGCAGGGTGCTGATCGCTCGCCATCCCATGTTGAGGGCATCGGACTGCTCTTCGTCAATGCCTCCGCCGCGCACGAGAACTTCCCCCATCCCCACCATCTGGCTCGGTATGGTCAGTTCGAATTTCTTGCTGAACGGCTGTTTGCGCCAACCGCGGAAAATCACCGTCACTTCCAGCTTCTCCCCCGGTTTGTAAAAACTCTTTTTCGGTGTTTCTATTTGCTGCACATAGAGAATTCTGGGGTTCTCCGTAATTTCAATGTCAACGTCCATCCCAAAGGGGCGGATTTCCTGAAAAGGATTCAGCGCCATCAGGCTCGCCAGAAGCGTGAATTCTTTGAGCACCTCACTCGTTAAATCCTTCTCCGAGTAGAACATATTCGTCCGAGCCCATCCCTCGGCAGGAAGCCCCGGGCCGTTGAAACGCGTGGTGATCCGCGCTGTTCCCTGCCCCTTACGACCCCATATATCTTCTATCGACCCCGTAATGGCAAGCGCGGATATTTGGGAGAGCAAGAAGGGATCCTGCATCATTTGAAAACGGCGCACCGTTGTTTTTTTTGCGTCCACATCGTTAAAACGCAGGGTGCAGCTGGCTGCCGGAGCTAACAGCCCCAACTGTCCGCCGATCCCCTGAGGACGATCCTGCGTGACAATGCCGACGATCTTCCCCAAATAACCGAGTTTAAAGGCCATTTCAAGCCCCGGAATCACATGCACTACATTGGATTCCATCAGAGGAAAAGCCACCGCGCCGCGCCCCATAAAAGGGTGTCCGAAGCCGAGAAACCGTCCATCGTTTCCAACAGCGGTCAATGTGCCGATGGCACCGATGGTTACGTCTCCCCACGCAAAAGCGCCCCCAATAGATGCCCCCGGGGCCAATAGTTTTCCGCCCGTTGATGCCGTGCCCAAAGGAGCGATTCCCCCCAGAGAAAGCACCGGACGCCCCAGAACCGCGCCCATTTTCTCTGACATGCGCTCGCTGATCCCGGAGGTCATGAGGGGAGGAGCAAGGGGAACAAGCGGCTCTTGCTGCAAAGCAGCCACGACTTCTGCAGAGATTTCCTCTATCGGCATTTTCTCCTTTTTATCCGGGGACGCTGTTTTTTGATCCGGGGATACTAAAGGTGCCGGTTGTTTGCGAACATCCGGGCTCATCGGCTCATTGCTGATTTTCGGTGCCGGTGAAAAGGAGGGTATTTTATCCCGCCAATCAAAAATTTTCACCATGTCTTCAATAGGCGTCACCAGCCCCAGCCTCTTATCACTGAAAGGCCAGCCGTAACCGATGGCCCCCACAAGTTTGCCCCCCACATAAACGGGGGAACCGCTCATGCCCTGTGCAATGCCCACGGTTTCCATCAGTGGGCCTTCTCCTTGGATCAGAATCAAATTGCGCGGAGTTTCCTTGCGCGGCACAATCCCCAGTATCTTTACGGGAAAGGAAATAATTTTCGTGCCGGAAACAACCGTCCGCACCTCCGCCTTCATCCCGGGAACAACCTTCGCAAGAGGAAGGATAGGATCTTTCGGGACAAAGGGACGCACGGTTATATCTCCGCTGGAAAGCGCAAACGCCGGGGTGCACAATAGCAGCAGCACCGTTAATAACGATAAAGTAGCATTCTTCATTTTTCTCACTCGTCCATCTCCTCTGAGGCATTCCCTCCATCGCTAACGGTTTTGCCCGTCTTGTAAAAACAGAGCCACGCCATCATCAACGCGTCCAAATCTCCGTCCAAAACAGCCTGCACATTGCCGACGGAACAACCGGAGCGATGGTCCTTGATCAGCTGAAAGGGCTGGAGCGTATAGGATCGAATTTGACTGCCCCACGCAATCACCCGCTTCTCCCCTTGGAGAGATTCAATCTGCGCCTGCCGCTCCCGCAGCGTTTTCTCAAAAAGTTTTGAGCGCAGCACTTGCATGGCCGAAGCGCGGTTCATGTGCTGGGATCGCTCCACCTGACAGCTCACGACAATTCCCGAGGGGATGTGCGTGATGCGTATGGCGGAATCCGTCATGTTAACGTGCTGTCCCCCCGCACCGCTGGATCGGAACGTATCCACGCGAAGATCCTCCGGGCGTATTTCCACCTCAACGCTATCAGGCAACACGGGCAAGACCTCCACTGAGGCAAAGCTGGTGTGTCTTCTTCTGGCGGAGTCAAAGGGAGAGATGCGCACCAACCGATGCACCCCCTGCTCGCCTTTCATATACCCATAGGCATACTGCCCCTTCATCTCAAAGGTGACGCTCTTGAATCCCGCCTCAGGAGCCGGCTGTTCGTCCAAAAGCCGGATCGAATACCGGTGGTCCTCCCCCCACCGAAAGTACATCCGATAGAGAATTTCCGTCCAATCCTGAGCGTCTAACCCACCGGCTCCGGCGTGAACGGTTACAATCGCATCCGCGGAGTCAAACTCCTCATCCATCAGGATCAGAGTTTGTCTTTCTTCCATTCTTTTCTCAAACTGCTTCGCCCGTTCATAAAACTCGGAGAAAAGATCCCGATCCTCTGATTCGGCGTACAATTCAGCTAAAAGATCTAACTCCCTGATTTCTGCATCCATTTCCAGCCATCCGTCTCTTCTGCCCTGCAATTGTGCCAGTTCTCTTGAGATCTCCTGCGCATCCGCTCTCTCCCAAAAACCGGGCTCAGAGCTTACCGCCAACAATTCCCCTATAGTTTTTTCCAGTTGAGGCAGGTCAAAGACCTTCACGCAACTCGTCGAATGACGAGCGCAGGTTGGCCATGACCGTGCTCATAGGCAAAACGACCATATTAAAACCCCTCCTTGGCATTTCACACTCGTTGATTATAATCCGATATGTCATAATTAAGAACAGGGGGAATGCTGATGAGAACGCGAAATGAAAGTCGATTGCGGCTATTGGGACTCGTATTCGAGGAAAACGGGGAGATTATTTCCGGGGCATCCCTCGCTGAAAAGCTTAAAATATCAAGACAAGCCGTCTCCAACATGGCAGAAACGCTTCGGGGCGAGGGGATTCCGCTGGAATCCGTTCCGCAAAAAGGATACCGTCTCCGCCAAACACCTGAAAATCAAACGCTCAGCCCCACCTGGACGGAGTATCTTTTGCGAAACTGTCCGTGGGGGCACCCGATCGTTCATTTTGCCTCCGTTTCCACCACGCAATCCGTTGCGCGCCAACTGGCACAGCAGGGAGCGGAAGCAGGCACGGTTGTCTGTGCCGATGAACAGACGGCGGGGCGAGGGCGAAGGGATCGCAGCTGGTTTTCCCTCTCAGGAGGGGGGATTTACACCTCTATCCTGCTTCGCCCGGCTCTTGTTCCGGGCGACGTTCAGCTGATCAGCTTTGCGGCCAGTCTGGCTGTGTGCAGCGCATTACGGGAGAATTTCAAAATCCCTGCCGAAATCAAATGGCCCAATGATGTCCTTGTGAACGGGCGAAAAATTTGTGGTATCCTATGTGAATCAGCAGGGGAACCGGAGCGCATCTACTACGCAATCGCGGGACTGGGAATCAACGTAAACCTGCCGCAGGAGAGCCTTCCTGAGGATATCCAATCCACAGCGACGTCTCTTAGGATAGAACTGGGGCACGAAGTTTCTCGCTCCGAGGTTCTGGCATCTGTCATCACCCACTTCTATCGGATCCAGACACTACTGGAAGAGGGACAGAGCAGAGAAACCTTTCTGGATTTATACAGAAAACACTGCTCGACGCTGGGGAAGAGGGTACGCGTCATCGTTGATGATCAAACGCTTCCGGGACTGGCGGAGGATTTCACGCCGCAAGGAGCGCTACTGGTCAATATAGAGGGGTGCCAAAGAGCTTTTGCGGCAGCCGATGTGGTCCATCTGCGCAAAGATGAAAAGGAGTGATTTTCATGCGTTTAACCGAACGCTCACGCACCAGCGGCTGAGCCGCTAAAATAGGTCCGGCGGTGCTGGATCAACTATTAAAGAACCTCCCGACGCTCAAAAGCGATCG
>JAGPAO010000095.1 GCA_018063805.1 Synergistaceae bacterium
CCGCTTCATCAAAGGCATTGATAAGAGTGGTTTTTACCTTCGCATTGAGCTCATCAATGATCGTGTCAGCGTATTCCGCTATGCCGCTGACAACCGGCATCGGACTGATCTGATAATCATTGACAACGACAACGCCATTGGGTCTCAAATACTCCAACCAGCGCAGCGCCTCCATTTTTTCAAAGGAGACCAATATATCGGCGCCGCCCAACTCGATCACAGGGGATTGCACATCCTTGCCGAAGCGGACCTGTGACGAAACGGATCCGCCGCGCTGAGACATCCCATGGATTTCGCTCATTTTTACATCGTAACCGGCTTGCATCAGCCCAATAGTCAACAGTTTGCTCGCCAAAATAGTGCCCTGACCGCCAACACCAACCAACAGAATACTTTTTGTCATGATACTATCCCTCCTTTACCGTCCCAATTGCATGAACAGGGCAAATCTGAGCACACACGCCGCAACCGACACACTGGTTTGGATCAATGTGAGGCTTCCCTTTTTGTTGCCCTGCCGAGAGTGCCGGGCAACCGCAGCGCAGACAGGCCTTACAATTGATACAGACTTCATGATTAACGGTGTACTGCGTCTTGAAGGGATTACCGTATTCTGCCCTTTCGCTTGCATCCATTTTCTTTAAAACACAAGGCCAGCGTGTGATAATCACGGATGCTTCATCAAGAGCCAGCGCATTTTTAAGCGCTTCCTGCACCTCTGCCAGATTATTAGGATCGATTTCCACCACGTTTTTCATCCCCAAGGCACGGACAATCGAGGGGATATCCATCGCCACTGCGGGTTCACTATTTGCGCGCTTACCCGACCCAGGGTTTTCCTGGTGTCCAGTCATGCCGGTAATGCGATTGTCCAGTATGATACAAATCGTCTTGCTCCCATTGTAAATGACTTCCATTAAAGAGTTGATGCCTGTATGGAAAAAGGTGGAGTCCCCCATAATACCAACGACACGGATATCTTGTCCGGAAAGACTCGCCGCTTGCTGCATACCATGGCCAACGCTAAAACTACCCCCCATACAAATGCAGGTATCCATGGCGGAGTAAGGAGGGGCAAAGCCAAGCGTATAACAACCAATATCCCCGGAAACGGCAACGTTCTTCTTTTTGCCTAATTCATAGAAAAGCCCTCTGTGAGGACATCCGGCGCAAAGTGTCGGGGGTCTTGGGATAAGTGACTTTTTATCATACTCAATTAACGGAAGCTCTTCCTTCTTCAGCGAACGACGCAACACATCCGGCGTCATTTCGCCAAATGCAGGGAATACGTTCTTTCCGTTGCAGGCATACCCGCAAGCTTTAATCCAGTTTTCCAGATAAGGATCATTTTCTTCCACAACATAAACAGTATCCACTTGAGCCATAAACTCCGCCAACAATTTTTCGGGCAGCGGATTCGTAAAACCAAGTTTCAGATATGTCGCCTCATCGCCGAATACTTCTTTTGCAAAATGATAGGCAAGACCGGAAACAACAACTCCAATCCGCCCTCCCTTTTCAATAAAGTTAAAAGGCGTCTTCTCGGAGTACTCCTTTAAAGCTTCCATTCTCTCTTCCAATACTGCCCGGCGCTGCCTGGCATTTGCCGGAACCATTACGTTTTTGGCCGCGTCCTTCTTGTAGGCTTTCGGCTCTATCTCAACCCGATCTCCCAGTTCCACAATGCTCTTTGAGTGATTCACTCGCGTTGTAGTGCGAAACAGCACAGGGGTATCGTATTTTTCGCTTACTTCATAGGCTGCTTTAAGCATATCGATGCATTCTTGGCTATTGGAAGGTTCAAACATCGGAATCTTTGCAAACGGAGCATAATTGCGGTTATCCTGCTCGTTTTGTGAGGAGTGCTGGCCCGGTTCATCCGCAGAGATAAGAACCATGCCTCTGCCGACACCGGTATAAACAAAGGTAAACAGCGGATCTGCGGCGACATTGACTCCCACATGCTTCATGGATGCCATGCTGCGCACCCCCATCACGGACGCGCCAATAGCAGCCTCCATGGCTACTTTTTCGTTGGGTGCCCACTCTGACTTAATCTCTTTGTAGGATGTGATGTTCTCCAAGATTTCCGTACTGGGTGTACCCGGATATGCCGAGGCAAAACAAACCCCGGCCTCATAGGCGCCTCTTGCTATTGCCTCATTGCCTGACATCAAATGCTTCATACAGCTCCCCACCCTTTCTGGATACAATGACTTATTTCGATGCACTCCCTAAGCACAGCATAATGGAAAGGAATTTTTCTTCTGCTGTCGCACCTCTTGATACCAAGACAATCGGTGCAGTTGCACCGAGAACACAGCCCGCCATTTTTGCATTCGCCCAATACAACAAGGATTTGCAAAACACGTTACCCGTCACCATATTGGGTACAAGCATAATGTCCGTTTCACCTGAGATCATACTTTTATAACCTTTTATTTCTGCGGATTCTTTACTGACAGCTAAATCAAACGAGATGGGACCTTCTACCACACAGCCAAAATCCTCTTTGGCAAATTGTTCTTTAAGTGACAGAGCCTCTCCCGTTTCCGGTATTTTTTCACTTACGCTTTCAGCCGCGGCCAAAACTGCCACGTTGGGGCATGCGACTCCTAAATGATGGAAAAAAGTAACGGCGTTTTTAATGATATCGGCTTTTTGTTCTAAGGACGGATACGGTATCATGCCCCCATCCGTAACGCCTACGAGTTTGTTGTAGGCAGGGATTTCCAATACCGCGCAATGGGACATTGTCCCTGAACCGCGGATCCCTGTTTCTTTATCCAGTACCGCCTTCAACAGCGTGCCGGTCTCTAAAATACCCTTCATCAACACATCACCGGCACCGGATTTAATCAGCCTCACGGCCTCTTTTGCCGCAGCCTCATTCGTTTCCGCCTCCACGATGTTTTTTTCATCAATGGGATGGGACAATTCTTTTGAGATTTGAAGGATTCTTTCTTTGTTACCCACTAAAATATACTTCATGGGCAATACTTTTTCCGTTTGGAATACGGCCTCTAATGTGTGATAGTCATGTGCGGCAGCAACCACTAACGTCTTCGATTCCGATTGAGCCATTTGTTTCTGCAGTTCCGAAAAACTTTTCAGCAAAACATCACCCCGCTTCAAGATTAGATGCATGCAACAAAAAGAATAAATAGACCGCAACATAAAACGATTACCATAACAGGCATCAGGCGAATACACTATGCACACAATGTCTTATCGGATAATAATTTGAATGACTGTGTTTGTCAATCCCTAAAAATTGCATCTATTCCAAGAGGTATGCACGAGCATAAACCATAAAAAAAACAGGATTCACCATTATTTGACATATTAAAAAAATAAAAAAAATGACATGGCTATATTATTTAAAAAATACCACTACATCCCCAACAAAACAGAAGACTCACGACTGCTCCATGCGCAATACGATTCCCGCCGTTTTTTTACCGTCCCAACAAAACTAGTTTTTCCGAAACTTTTCATTGTGGAATCCACATGTTTCTACGCCTTTATTATTAAAAACAAACACGCGCTATCAGCGCTTCAGCCCTCATACTCTTTTGTTTTTCCAAAAACACGGAAAGTCTTCTCGGCAATAGCATATCTCACTGATAACAGGAGCCACATTCCGCACGTTGACAAATTTATCCCTGCATAGTACTATCCGCTCAAAGTATGCACGATGTTTACTTTGACAAGGAGGGGAGGAGTGGCTGAGACACAAAGGCTTGCCAACAATCAAGACCCAAGAACTGTATAGATGGGGGGTATTGCGGATATTCATCAAGAACAGAATGCTTCCGATTTTTCTTTAATGTTTTAATTGGCAAAATCACGAATCACATCCGTTTTTCTAAAAATGTCGAGGGGGTTGTGTTTTGAATTCCAATAAAGAAAAATACACTTCGAACAATGCAAAAACTTCAGGGGGCGAGGGATTTAGCTCTGCTTATGGTTTTTTGATGACGGCAATTGGCCTGGCGGTTGGAGTGGGTAGTCTATGGAGGTTCCCCTACATATGCGGCACAAACGGAGGGGCTTTATTTATTCTGGTTTATATTATTATCGTACTGATTATTGGAATGCCTCTGCTGGCAGCTGAAATGTCGATGGGTTATATAACTCAAAAAACGGCAATCAATGCCTACAAAGATTTAACTCCGAAAAATCGGAAATGCTGGCATGTTGTGAGCTATCTCCACATTGCCGCCGCACAAATGATTTATTCTTACACAATACCTATTTACGCGTACCTACTGATATATATATGGCGGACATCAACCGGTTTTTTTTCCGGATTGGGGCCTAAAGAAATTGAACTGTCTTTTACCAATCTGCAATCGGATTTCCCCTTGGTCATCTTTTTTGCTTTGCTAAACTGGCTAATGGTCGCCCTTGTTGTAAACAAAGGCCTGCAGGGTGGAATTGAAAAATTATCTAAGATCTTATTACCAGCCCTTGCCGTTATTATGGCCATCTGTATTTTTGTCGGACTTCAGGTTCCCGGCTCCATGAAGGGCGTGGAATTCTTATTAAAACCGGATATCTCCAGTTTTTCCTTTAAATCTGTTATGGCCGCGTTGGGACAGGCATTATTTGCAATAGGTATCGCGATGCTCGGCTCCATGGTTTTTGGCAGCTATTTAAAGGGAGAGAAGGAAAACCTATTCCAGCATTCAATGCTCATTTGCATTGCCATTATAGTGGCAGGTATAGCAGCAGGATTCACCATTTTTCCCCTCGTGTTTGCTTTTAATCTCGAACCATCCGCGGGCATGTCTCTTACCCTAATCACACTGCCCAACGTATTCAACTACATCACCGGAGGAAGAATTGTAGGGACATTGTTCTACGTAGGTTTTTACGTCGCCGCTTTCACATCAGCCATAGGAATTATGGAGGCCATTGTAGCGGTTATGATGGAATCCATGAAATTAACACGATCAAAAGCCGTCTTATCCACCACTGCGATAGGACTTGTCATAGGTACGACATCCATTATTAGCCCTTCTGCGTTTCAGCTCTTTGACTACATCACATCAGATTATCTGATTGTACTCGGCGCATTAGGTCTTTCCATTTTTGTCGGATGGATTTGGGGTATCAAAAATTTCCTGTCTGCCTCCGGCGTAACCAACCCTGCCATACGCCTCTGGCTAACCATTTCAGTAAAATACCTATGCCCTGTAGCTATCGCTGTCATTTTTATCGGAAATATGATCCAAAATTTTAAGTAGTGTTCATTTACACAAAAAATCTATGAGCGGATGAGGGGTATGCGTAATCAAAACGCATGCAAACCCAAAACAAAAAGTGGAGGCGATTTTGCCGATCCAGATATGGGATCATTTAAACAAGACAAAAAACTTGGGTATCACACCAACCGAGAACGCCGAAAGGCCGCCGTATACGGCGGCCTTTCGGCGTTCTCGGGATAGGAATGCTATCTATACATAGCACGGTCATCAAGAATTTAATTTTTTATTAAAATGACGGGTCAACAATTTTCTAACCTCGTCGTGCTGGTTTTTCTCTACAGCTTCTACAATTTTTTTGTGCTCTTCAATACACAGTTCCCTTTGATTGGTATCTTTCTGGTGGTTCATCCTAAACATTAAAAACAACACGTTGGATAGACTGTCAAAAACAGATATCAAGCGTGCATTCCCCAGCGCATCCAAAAAACATCGATCAAAAGCAAGAGTTTCAAAGATAAAATTATAAAAATCCTTGGCGTCCAAACAGGCCTGTTGCTTTTTGAGGCTTTGGCTCAGAAAATACCCCAGCAAAGCAACTTTATTTTCGGCAATGCAATGCACGTAGGCTCCATCCAATAAAATGGTGATGGTTTGAACCATTTCATGAAAATTATGCTCATTAAAAGATATCACTTTTGTTTTCATATTTAATGAAGATTCGACCAGTCCATCCGCTTCCAGTCGGGAAAGAGCTTCTCTTACGGGGGTATTGCTCACCGATAATTCATTGGATAGGGCAAGAATATTGATATCCTCACCTAAATCATATACTTGGCGAAAGATTTTCTCTTTGATGATTTCATAGCACTGCTCTCTCATGCTCGAACGTCTCAGCTTCGACATCACGTATCCAATGCGGCCTCCCTCTCAGTTCCAGAGAGCAACAACCAATTTAATCGGTCGAACTCCCTCTTTTGCGTTATATTCCCTGACAACAATCATCCGCAACAACTCTGTAATGAGTATAACATCTAGTGTGTTTTAAGTGGAACGCTTTGCCGCAAATCACTTTTGACATCCCCCTCTTTTTGAATTACACTTTTGTAATAAAAATCACCGTCCTCATAGTGTCGGCTATCTATTCGGTGCCCGAGGTGCACTCTTAGGAGACGATGATGCCCCCGCTCCCTCTCTAAGGCGAGAATGTGCAGGTTCAGAGAGCGTAGAATTTAGACCATCATAGTAATACACATAAAATCAAATACGCGCAAGGTGGGATGATGAATGAATCAAGAAAAATCAAACCCAACAAGAACGCCCTATAAAATCCTTGGCATTTCCCCAGATGCATCTATGAGTGAAATAGAAAATGCGTGCCAACGAGCAAAATTACACTGCAATCCATCCAATTTCGAAGAAGATTCGCCTGAACGAGAACGAGCGATAAGACGCAGTGAAGATATCACTACCGCCTACGCCGCACTCACAGAGGAGAAGATGGAGCCGCTCAACACTCAAAACACAACAACATCTCCTCATGAAAAACTCTCTATTTGGTTCCCACTACTACTCATAGGTTTTTTAAACTATTTCTTTCTTGCGCTTATCGGATATTTCTTTAACGGCAGAACCAGCGCCATTGACGAAGATGGCGAGCGGGTAGACATGGTACATTTCCTGTATTTTTTATCTATGGCGTTTTTATATTCGCTAATTACTGCAATAGCACCCACGTTGCTTATTTATTTTGCCATTGCCATTGCATTGCCCATAGCAACTTACGCCATAACAAGCACACCGATCTTACCTATATTCTTAACGATTTTTTCACTCTTATGGACACTAGTTCTATTAAGCCTTTCGCATCAAGTAAGCAAAGAACTTGCCTACGAATTTGAGTTCGGAAAAAGAGAACCATTTTTTATAAAAACATCTCGAAGACTATCTCTAGGGTATAGCCTGCTGCACAAAGAGCTCAAGCGCGATGTACTCATCATCAGAAATCAATTCATGGGGATTGTAAGGAAAAATGGGTAATATGAGCCAGACCGAGATGCTCAAATCGATCAAGCCGATTGAAAGGTAGTTGATGATATGATGAATCCTAACCAAACAACACAACAGCAGGAAAAAAGACCATGCTTCGATGATGATAATGACCTTTTCGGCAGAAAAATTATAGCTGAAAACATAATAAAGTTGATTGAAACCGGAGATGAGTTTTTTCCCCTCGTAATTGATGGTGGGTGGGGGACGGGCAAAACAACTTTTGTAGAAAAGCTCGCAACCCTCTGTACAGAAAAAGACACAGCACACGTTGTTTATGCGGATGCATTTCAGGCCGACCACACGGATGACCCTTTTATGATGATTTTAGCAGCCGTGATTAATTCAATAAAAGATAACGATACACGGAATGAAACGATAGATAATATATCGTCAAAATTACCCGC
>JAGPAO010000096.1 GCA_018063805.1 Synergistaceae bacterium
CGCCCCAGATCCTGGACGGTTGAAAAAAGACCTGGATTATCAACGCGCAGCTTCATGCGTGGGCCTCCTTTGTCCGGTGCACCGTATATGTACCCTGTTTGACCTGATTTTCTACTGAAAGGTATTCCTCCTCGGAGACGGGGATAAAGCGAACCCATTCCCCCGCTTGAATCAACGTAACGGGGTTGGCCTTGGGATCAAAAAGCCTCAACGGAGTACGCCCCAAAAGCTGCCAGCCGCCCGGGCTGACAATGGGATAAACGCCCGTCTGCGTCCCCGCGATGGCGACCGTCCCCATGGGGATATGCGTCCGAGGACTGGGAAGGCGCGGAACAGAGAGAGATTCATCCATCCCCCCGAGATAGGGATAGCCCGGTGTAAAACCGAGCATATAGCAGTAGTAGGGGCGTGATGTGTGGCGTTTGACAACCTCTTCCACGGATAGCTTCGTGTGTGCTGCCACGCTTTCGAGATCGGGCCCGTATTCTCCTCCGTAGCAAACGGGCAGCTCCACAATTTCGCGAACGGAGAGCACATCCGCACAACTCTGCGTCAAGAGCTCCTTAACCTTTCCAATTAAGTCGTCCCATTCCATCAAGAGAGGATCAAAATTAATGGAAAGCGAGCGGTACGTCGGCACACACTCCCGAATCACTCGGTGTGAAAGGTGCGCATTCACTAAATGCCTGAGCGCCTGCACTGAGGCGTTCGCCCCCATATTCACCTCATCGGCAAACTCGACGACGAGGCAGGATTCTCCGCTGCTTAAGAACTTCGGTTCTGCATACACACTCAAAAGACCACCTCCAAAAGAGGATACACTGCGTTATAAACCTTAACTAAACAGCTTGGCAAAGATCTCAGGGGCTGATTTGATACTCATCCAGGCAGTAAAACCAACCATGATCCAGCCCAGTACAGTCATCCACATCGGGTGCTTGTAATCACCGACGAGATCTTTTCGATACGCAGCCAACAGCATACATGAAAGCGACAGCGGCAGGATCATGCCGTTGAGGCCACCTACAAAAATCAGCAATTTGACGGGCTTAGCCAAAAGGCAGAAGACGGACGTAGAGGCAATAATAAACCCGATGATCCAATAGCGATGGTAGTCTTCAACCGGCTTGAAAAGGGTACGGATAAAGGAAACGGAGGTATAAGACGCGCCGACGACCGAAGTGACCGCAGCGGCCCATAGAATCACACCAAACGCACGGTAGCCGAGCATCCCGGCCCCCTGCTTAAACGCATCCGCCGCCGGATTGCTTGGTTCGAGAGCAACGCCCTTAACGACAACACCGAGAATGGCCAAAAAGAGCAAGTAGCGCATGACACCCGTAATTGTAATAGCACTGACGGCTCCTCTGCTGATATCTCCCAAGTGCTCTTTTCCGACGATACCGGCATCAATGATGCGATGTGCCCCGGAAAAAGTGATGTAACCGCCGACGGTACCGCCCACAAGCGTCAAAATGGTCGCCCAGTTCACGGTCGTCGGCCAGACCGTTTCCTTAAGAGCCAGCGCCACCGGCGGCTGCGTCTTCACAACGACGATAAACACCATCGCGATCATCAAAAAGCCCAATACTTGAGCAAATCGATCCATTGTCTTTCCCATTTCCTTATTCAAGAAAAGGAAGATCGCCACTCCCGCACTCAAAATAGCCCCGGGGATAAGGGGCATCCCCACCATGACATTCAGCCCCATGGCGGCTCCGCCTACGTTGCCGATGTTAAAGGCCAATCCGCCGAGACAGACTGCAAAAGCAAGAAAAGAACCGAGCCCGGGAAATACCTTATTCCCGAGGTCCTGCGCCCGCATTCCCGACACACCCAAAACACGCCACACATTCAGCTGAACAACGATATCAATTAAGATGGATACGACAATGGCGAAGGCAAAAGCCGCCTTCAGTTGGTCTGTAAAAACAGCCGTCTGCGTCAAAAAACCGGGTCCAATTGCGGATGTCGCCATCAAAAAAGCGGCCCCCATCAAAACACTCAACGTTGAACCGCTCTTATTTCCGATTAACTTTTCTCCACCCTCAGCCATAAAATGGCACCCCCTTCTGAATTTCAAAAAATAATTATAAATAAAAATCAACAAAAAAGCCCTTCGATTTTTTCTACAAAAGCACTCCCCCCTATAAGCGGCACCATTCTTACCGCATAACGAATAAAAAACAAATCTGATGGCAATAATACAGGATATTCCCATTAATAGCAATTGATAATTAACATGTTATTTTTATTTTCCTTTAAAACAAAAATAAGCATTTCAAATAAAAAAGAACGAAGAATAAAAAATAGCAATAAAATCATACCATGCGCGTGAGATCAAATACGGAAAGGCGAACTTCCCGCATTAAGAGAAAATGTTTTCAACGTTTTTTATTGAGCGGCAATATCGCCGCCATTCCAAGCGAAATATTGCCCATTGATGTGTGACAGTATCGAGGAAAATTCCGACAAGAAACGCACGGGCGATCTCCGAGCGTTTCTTGTCGGACAGGAAATCATCCGGTTACCGATTATCGGTAACCGGATGATTTCCTTGAAACAAAGCCGGGCTCAGACGGGAACCCTGTCGTTAAGTACCGGAAAATCTTCTCTCGCTCGTTTGACTGCCTGTGGGTCTATATCCGCTCTAACAATCGTCTCCCTAAAATCACTGCCTGCAACGACGACCCCAAACGGGTCAATGATCTGGCTGTGCCCGAGGAAACGCTCCCCCTTTTGCAAACCGGATGAGTTGCTCGAAATCAGGAAACAGACATTTTCGATGGCCCTTGCCATATTGAAGGTGTTCCACGGTTCCAACCTCGGATAGGGCCACCCCGAAGTAACCAGGAAAAACTCCGCACCCATCTCCATCATTTTTCTGTATAATTCCGGAAATCTCAGGTCGTAACAAGTGGAAAGGCCCATTTTCCCAAATTCGGTTTCGACTACTGCGATCTCTGTTCCCCGAGTCAGAAGTTCCGGCTCTCTCGATTTGTACGTAAAAAGATGCATTTTGCTGTATTGCCCCAGATTCTTACCGTCCCTATTAAAAAGCACACTGGTGTTATAAAATTTGTCCCCTCTTGATTCCACAAAACTCCCTGAAAACACATAAGCCCCAAGGCTCTTTGCCTTTTCAGATATGGCGGAGGCGGTAAAACCATCTATAGGCTCACTCTCCGAGTGGTACCTGCCAAAATCAAGGAATCCTATGTTCCACAGCTCCGGCAACAGAATAAGATCGGCCCCTCTGCAGCTCTCCATCATATTCAGCGCGTGTTCAACGGTATCTTTTTTCGATCTGCCCTCAACGACGTTCAATTGTATCGATGCAACTTTCATATACTCGCACCCCTTCTCCCTATATTTTTAAACTTTTTCCGAAACCGGTCCTGTTTCCCAACCTTCCCCTAACGTTTCATACGTCTTTATGTGATGCTCGTTCAGCGCTAAAAGCGTTGCCTCCAGATCTTTCTCCCACATCGCGTCAATTAACTTGGAATGCTCTTCCAACACGTGCTCCACACGGTCGTCCCTTTGGTTGACTGCCATCAACCCAAAGCGCATCACTTCTTCAGACACACAATCCCACGTACGCGTCAATCGGCGGCTTTCCACATCATAGACAACTGCGGCATGAAACATCATATCCGAGGTAACAAACTCCAATCGATCCGATGCATTTTCCCGCATTTGCGTCTGCATTGCATCCAGCTTTCCGGCAACCAAACGAGAGCTGTTTCTCTCAAAAATACTGCGAACCGCAAAGGACTCCATCATTCTCCTTAGCGCGAAGACATCGCGGACATCCTCCAGCGTCACCTGCCCCACAACAGCGGTGCGATGGTTTCGCCACTCTATCCACCCCTCCTGCGTCAGACGCAAAAGCGCTTCTCGAACAGGAGTGCGACTTACGCCAAGGGCATCCGCAAGCATCCGCTCCGCAAGAGCTGTCCCCGGCGGGTATTCAAGAGAAATAATTCTTTCCTTAATTGTTTTAAAAACACTTACCGATATCGTTGAATCTTTTGCCATTGTCACCGAAAACCCCTCATTCTCTCGTAAATATATGATCTTTTTCTATTGACGGAAAAACTCTACCACCACATCTTAAAAAAGACCACACATCTTTGCCATCCGTTTTCAGGGATATTCGCCGTAGCTTACCCTAACAGTCTAAAAAACAAAGTAGACCGCACATTATTTGATATACAATAAATGAAATGGCATACAATTGACTTATGTTCAGTATAAATGCATTGCCGTCTTTGTCAAGACGTAAGGTTTTTCCGCAGAAGCGCGATGGCAGGAAACAATTTAAAAAGCGTATTTAGCTTGACGCACTAAATAATGTATTTTTAGACATTTTACATATTGCCCACCGCAATCGATACATACAGGAAAATATATGGAACCAGCGTCATATACAAGAACAGCAGGGTTATTTTAATCCAGAAATGAGCCGTATTTTTTTGAGCAGTAACAACATAAGCCATCCAAAAAAAAGAGAATATGGTAATGATTCCAGAGATTAAAACAAACGGCAAAAGAAACACGAAAGCCGCCAAGTTCGGAATGATATCCTCCGGAGGGTTGGCAGCAATGATGAACATTATGGTAAGACTATACAGCAAAGCACATATCATTATCTTTACATCCTGTTTGGATTGCATATTGAATTATCCTTCCCGATCTCCATTATCTAAGAACACCCACGCACACTATAATACCTTGTCAACAAACTGGGGCACTTTGGACGAGATTTTTTAGAGAGAAGCAGCTGAATAGACACTTCCCGATTCATATGCGCTATACTTCCTTTATATGTGTAATCATTGAATGACAGCAAACGGAGGAATTCTCTTGGGTTTTTTTATCGTTATAGCGCTTTTGCTTCTCTTCGGCCCTCCCATCGTAGCTTTGACTAAGATCAGCTCCCTGCGTCAGGAGATGGAGGACCTACGACAAGAGATCAAGAAACTCTCAGAAACCATCCATAATATTAAAGAACAATCCATCACAACGGCGATGCAGGAAAAATCCATCCGCGCCGAGACGGAATCTATTGTTCCCGCTGCCGTATATTCAGCGGAACCGCCGTTGCCCCAAACGCCTGACACCCCGATTCTTACAGCAACGCCCGTTTCTGCCTTACGTGAAAAAATTTACATGGGCAGATCACCGGAAGAGACAGAAAAAGAAGCGCCCACGAAAAAAACGGAAGAGGTTACAGCGGGTATAAAAACAATAGAGAAACCGCAGATGACATACACGGAGCCGGAACCTTCCGATTGGCAAAATGAAATAGAGAAAGATAACCTATTTAAAGGGGTCATTGACTCCCTCAAAAATTTTATTCGTGCGGGAAACTCTTGGGTTACGATAGGAGTCGGCGTCCTGATTATCGGTCTTGGTTTTTTTGCGCAATATGCGGCAAAACAGGGTTTATTCCCCGTTGAACTTCGTCTCGCACTGGTTGCCCTTTGCGGAATCACCATCACTGCGTTTGGCTGGCGTCTGCGCGAAAAGAAATTTACCTACGCGCTGATTCTGCAAGGCGGCGGCGTCGGCACGCTTTACCTCACTATATTTGCAACGCTGAAACTGACATCGCTCCTCCCCGTCTCATTGGCCTTCATCCTCCTCACACTGATCGTGATCCTCTCCGCAGCTCTGGCTTTGCTGCAGAATTCACAGCCCATGGCGGTTCTGGCGGCAATAGGAGGTTTTGCCGCGCCGATACTGGTCTCATCCGGCAGCGGCAACTATATTGCGCTTTTTTCATTCTACGCTCTGCTCAACATCGGCATCCTCGCAATGGCGCACTATCGCCTGTGGGAGTGGCTGAACCTCATCGGCTTTACACTCACCTTTGGGATAGGCATGATCTGGGGGGTAAACTCCTACACGCGCGACAAATTCATCACGGTGGAACCGTTTTTAATCCTCTTCTTCCTGATTTACACCGCCGTCTCCGTGATGTCCTTTCTCAAATCCTCCGTTAAGACTAAGCGAGAGGAATCGATTGACCTCGTGCTCGCCTTTGGAGCGCCCTTCCTCTTCTGCATCATGCAGGCCTATATGGTAAGGGATATACCGTACGGTCTTGCCGTCAGCAGCTTGGGGCTTGGCGCGCTTTACATCCTTATCGCGAAATATCTATGGAGCCGTGTGGGGGAGACAAGCCGACTTCTCGTCGAGGTCTTCGTCTCATCCGGCGTCGTCTTCACCAACCTTGCCATTCCGCTTGCCCTGAGCGGTCAATGGACATCCGCGCTTTGGGCCGTTGAAGGGCTGCTGCTCTACCTGTTCGGCGTTCGTTCGGAGAGAAAGAGCGTCTCCTTCTTCGGAATACTGCTTCAACTCTTGGGCGGCATTTTGCTCTTCAAGGGGCTGCCGCCTCAGACCGCGATGATCATCAACCCGCTCTTCATCGGAGGGATGCTGGTGGCGATATGCGCGATCACAAGCGCTATTCTGTCACAGACAGAATACACAGAGGACACTCTGACCTTTAATGAGCACAGTTTCATCCTGACATGGGGTCTGCTGTGGTGGTACGGAATCCTGTTTAACGAAATTCTATCCTTTGCAAACCGAGCGGACATACCCTCTCTACTCATGATCGCAGCGTCCCTTTCCGCGCTTTTTTTCAACCGGCTCGCCAAAAAATTCAACTGTCGGGAGCTCTATCTCACAAGCGTTATTCCCATCGGCGTGGTGCTCATCCTCTCCGCCCTAAATATTCCGCAAAACCCGCCTCATTCGCTGACGGTATTTGCGCTGGCGAAAGCACTGGTGGGGCCTCACCCCTTGGATCATTGGGGAATCGCCGCATGGCCTCTGCTCTTCGTCAACCTGTACCTGACAGCTGCTATCCTCAATAAATACAGGATAAACTCGATCCTGAAAGGCCTATACACCTTTGGATTCGTATGGTTTTACTGCCTTCTCGCGGGAGAGATCGCAAACTTCGCACCGGTGCACGATGCCCCCTCACTGTTTTTTATCGCCGTGTCCCTCTCCTCGCTGGCCTTTTACCTGCTGGCTGAAAAACACGATCTGCCGTATTTTAAAGCCGCAGCGGCCTTCCCCATTGCGCTCGTCGCCCTTACATCGATAAACAAAGTCTTCGCGCTTCTCGCGTACACCATGAACACCTATAGCGTTTCAGGCCTTTCTCAGCTCATCATTGGCACGCACCCGCTTTACCGTTGGGGGATCATCGCTTGGCCTCTCTTCTTCGCAACGCACTATTGGCTGATGCACAAATCGCGGACAAGCAAAATCCTCCGATGGGGGCATCTGTCTGCATTCCTATTGGCGGTGCTGCTCCTGCACGTCGAGGTGCAGTATTGGGTTCACAAAGTTCTCTTAAATCCCTGGTGGGCAAACCTCGCCGTCCTTCTTGTGCTTCCGGGCGTAATCTATGCCCTCTTTGCGTCATGGGATAAATTTCCGGAAAAATTTCGGCGCGAGTATGGCCGCGTCTACCTCCTACAGGGATGCGGCACGATATGCTTCTTCCTTCTCTTTTGGTTTATCAGAACGCTGATAAAGGCGGGAAATTCCGCTCCTCTCCCCTATATCCCTCTGCTAAATCCCCTTGAATTGGCAGAGATTCTCTGTTTGGGCACGACGG